>NZ_JBSVZD010000001.1:0-200738 GCF_054051725.1 Petrotoga sp. DB-2
TTTCTTACATGATACCAGATTATTTAATCATTTGTTCATATTTCATTTTTTCTACCCACACTTTTTGGAAGAGAACCAAAAGATTTTATCGGTAAAGATATCATAACTTTTTTTGAAATTGACGTTAAGAAACAGATCGAATATTTCTTTAGAAGGCACAATCAGAGCAAGTTGTTGATTTTTAAATCATACTTTCCCAACAGAAATGGAGAAGAAACACCTTTTGAATTCAAATTAGAAAATTTCCGGCCAAACGATGAAAACCTTTACATATTAATTGGAAAAGATTTAAGTGAAAGTGAAAAGTACAAAAAGGAGATCGAAATCATTCAAAAAAACCAAGGAACTATTCGAAAAGCTTTAGAAGTCTCTCAAATAGGAATTTGGGAATGGGATGTGAACTCCGGTAAATTCAATTATGACGAAAGATACAAAGAAATCTTAGGATACACCACAGACCCATTTGAAGGCAAATGGAGCAAATTCGAAGAGTCGATCAATGAAGAAGACACAGAATTGGTAATAAAAAATATGAGAGAACATTTTTTGACTAAAACAAGCAAATTTGAAGGAGCGTACCGCATAAAAGATGTGAACAATAATGACAAATGGTTTCTTTCAAGGGGTAAAGTTTTAGAACGAAACAAGTTTGGACTACCTTTGAATATGGTTGGTACTTATTTAGAACTAACTGAAGATAAGAAACAAATTGAAGAAATGAAGAAAGAGAAAGATTTTATTGAAAAAGTTGTTGAAAACATGGGACAAGGCCTGGTTTTATTAGATTTTGATTTTAACATTAAATATGCTAATAAATCATTCTACAAAATGGTTAAGTTTGAAGAAGAAATCTCAGATTTAAAAAAAGTTATAGATCAAAGACATTGTGAAAGTTTTTATGAAAATATTCAAAATCTAAAAAGAAGCACCCATAATGCAATTTCTTTCGAATCTAACTTAGTTACGAAAAGCGGTAACAAAGTTCCAGTTTTAATTACGGGTGTAACGTATGAAGAAGATGATGGAAGCAGAATTATTTTAGTCATAACAGACATCACTGAAAAGAAAAAAGTTGAAGAAATACTTAAAAAATATGCTACTTTCGACGATTTAACAGGTTCTTATAACAGAAGAGCAGGTTTTTATGCTTTAGAAAAATATTTTCAACTTGCCAAAAGAAGGCAAGAGCCTCTATCTATTGTTTTTATTGATGTAGACAATCTTAAATACATAAACGACAATCATGGCCACGATGTAGGAGATTATATTCTAAAAAAGGTAACAGATGTATTAAAAAGTACTTTAAGAGAATCTGATTTGATAATACGAGTAGGTGGAGACGAATTCATTTTAGGGCTTCCAAACGCTGAAGAAGTTGATGTTCACAAGATTTTTCAAAGAATTTTAAGCCAACTCAAAGAGGTAAAAGTGGATGGTAACATGAGGATTGATTTAAGTTACGGTGTTTCAGAATACAGAGACTTTCAAAAGGATATAAACCTTGAATTATTAATAAAAGAAGCTGATAATAAGATGTACGAAATGAAAAAAGCAAAGAAATGAAATGTTTCCTTGACAGTTGAGAATATCAATGCTATAATATTTCAGGGTTGAATAAGAAGCAAAAATCACGGAGAGGTGGCCGAGTGGCCGAAGGCGCTTGCCTGCTAAGCAAGTGTAGAGGTGACTCTACCGAGGGTTCGAATCCCTCCCTCTCCGCCATTTTTTATCAATTATTGTATTAATGTGCCTGTAGCTCAATTGGATAGAGCGTTGGACTGCGGATCCGGAGGTTGCCGGTTCAAATCCGGCCAGGCACGCCAAATTATGAAAATAAAATCGGTCTTATTTTAGACCGATTTTTGTTTATGCCTTTTGAACTTTTCCAGATTTTAAACATTTCGTACAAACATACATTTTTCTTACTGTACCTTCGTCGGTTACTACTCTTATCTTTTGAAGGTTAGGCTTCCATACTCTTCTTGTCGTTACTTTTGATTTAGCAACGGTGTTTCCAGTCGCCGGACTTTTTCCGCATATCTCGCATTTTCTAGACATTTATATTCCTCCTTAGCCTCTGCACTTTTTTGTGTCTTTAGAAATTCTACTAATTAATAATCAACTTTCTTTAAATCTCATATTTAAATTAACCTTTTGCCATAACTTTTTTTATAACGATAAGCCGAATTTCCCTTCCTAAAAATCCTTGTTCGCTTCTCTGTAAATAAAGTACAAATCCATTTCGTTGTCACCAGAAACGTAAACGGGAAACCCCAATATAACACCTTTAGAATTCACTTTTACAATCTTGCCAGTAAATACGGATGGAGGAGTTACAACTATATTATAACCATATTTTTCAAGATTAGTTGCTATGGAACCAGAAACCATGTTGCCAAGTTCTCCTATAGCGCTGATAGCCATATCATTAATCTCCTCTATTTTCATCATACCATCCATCATATTATTAACTATATCCTTTGCGACATTCTCGGTAAAGGAATAAAGAATATTTCCTTCAAGTTCCCCTGTAAAACCTATATTAGTAACCACATCGTAATGCTTTTCAATTTCTTTAACAATAGAGGGCTTTTCCAATTGAATATCTATCTTTGTGATTATCTTAAAGGTATTTTTGAGAGAGGCCAGTACTGAATTTATTATATTAACGTCTATTTAATAGCACCTCCAGTTCTAAGACCATTTTGTTCCTTCAGGGGTATCTTTTATTTCTATACCAATTTTGCTTAAGTTATCCCTTATGTAGTCAGAAAGATTGTATAACTTTTCTTCTCTAAGAGCAGATCTTACGTTTAGAATAATTTCCATTAATTGATTTAATTCTACCTTGTTCTTCTGCATTTGTTCATTAGTTTCAAAAACCCCTAAAATACTTCCATAAATATTCCTTATTATATAATAATTATTTTTTATTGTTTCTTCATCACGTGAATTTAACGCTTTGTTTAAATCTCTCGATAATTCAAAGATTCTTGCTACAACTGAAGGTGTATCAAAATCATTTGAAAGATTACTAATGAGATATTCTTCTTGTTCCTTAAAACAATTCATTTCCCGAGGATAAGGGACTTTTCCGTTAAAGAAAGCTTCAGCGTCATTCAATGATTCTTTAACTCTATTAACTGATACCTCTTGGTTATGAAGCAATTCTTCACTTACATCTATAGGTATCCGATAGTGCTTGCTGAGTACAAAAATTTTTAAGACATCCGAATCAAATTTTTTCAAAAGGTCTCTTAAATACCAAACGTTCCCTAAGGATTTTGACATCTTATCTTGTGCCATACGAATCATTCCGTTGTGCATCCAATATTTTGCAAAATCTTTACCACTTTTTGCTATAGCTTGAGCCCTCTCGTTCTCGTGATGAGGAAAGATAAGGTCGTTCCCTCCCGCATGAATATCGAAGATATCTCCCAATATTTCAGAAGACATAACAGAACATTCTATGTGCCATCCCGGGCGGCCTTTTCCCCATGGACTTTCCCAAAACGGTTCTCCTTCTTTTGAAGATTTCCATAGGGCGAAGTCCAAAGGATTTTTTTTGTATTCAGAAACTTCTACTCTGACCCCTACTTTCAGATCTTCAATCTTTCTGTGGGATAACTCTCCATATTTTGAAAATTTTCCCACTTCAAAGTAAACATCGCCATTTTCAGCCTTATAGGCGTAACCTTTTTCTTCAAGTTCCTTTATGTAAGAAATAATTTCATCAACATAGTTGGTAGTTTTTGGGTGAAAATTAAAAGCCCTTGCTTTAAGAGCCGTCATGTCTCTCCAATACTCAATTATATATCTTTTCCCTACCTCTTCGAAAGGTAGGTTCTCTTTTTTTGCTTGATCGATGATCTTATCGTCTATATCGGTGAAGTTCTGTACTAATGTAACTTTGTAACCAATATATTCCAAAAAACGCCTAAAGGCATCAAATATTATAATAGGCCTGGCATTCCCAATGTGTAACAAGTTGTAGACCGTCGGTCCACAAAGATAAATCTTTATTTCGCCTTCTTTCACCGGTACTAAATCAACTAGTTGTGCACTTAAAGTATCGTATATTTTAATTATAGGAAGATGCTTCAAATCTCGATCACCCTTTGGAGTCTTTCCAAAACCGTGTTTCTACCTAACAAAAATATCGTATTTATCAAATCAGGTCCATGAAATGAATCAGTTAAAATTTTTCTTAAAGACATGTAAAATGGTTTCTTTTGAGGATTGGCTTCATTCATGGCATTCTTTAAATTTTCCGTTATCGTTTGTACATCCCATTTGTCATCTTCATTAAAATACTTATAAACTAAGTTAATAGCTTCTTTTACTCCTCTTTTATTGAAGTATTCTTTAAATTCAGGATCATTTGTATCTGGGAATACATCTTTTAAAAAAACTTCCATTTTTTCGGGTATTTCACTTAGTATTTCAACAGAAGAAAGAATAGTTTCTAAAGCTTTAATAACCCATTTTTTGTTTACTTCATATTGTTCTTTACTTAGTAGTTTTGATCCAATCACAAAAGGTTCAGCCAGTTGATAGATTTCTTCCAACGATTTATTTCTTAGATATTGCCCGTTCATCCATTTTAATTTTTTCTCATCGAATATAGCTGGACTTGAATTAACTCTATCCAAAGTAAAATTATCAATTATTTCAGAGAGAGGCAATATTTCTTTACCTTCAGGATGAGACCAGCCAAGCAAAGCCAAATAATTGTCAACAGCTTCAGGCAAATATCCCTGAACCATAAACTCTTCGACAGAGGTAGCACCATGTCTCTTGGATAATTTTTTCCCATCTGGTCCTAAGATCATCGAAACATGTGCAAATATTGGGGGTTCCACCTCAAAAGCTTCATAAATTGCCATTTGTCGCAAAGTGTTTGGTAGATGATCGTCCCCCCTGATAACATGGGTGATTTTCATTTCTATATCGTCCACAACGACAGCAAAATTATATGTAGGTATACCGTTGCTTCTTAGAATTATAAAATCACCTATAGAACCTTTCTTAAAGATAACTTTACCCTTTATTTTATCATCGAGTTCATAATCTTTTTGAGGCATCTTCAAAAAAACAACGGGGTTTAACCCTTTGTAATTGTACTCTTCAATTCTCTCCTCTGTGTTGTACTTTGAAATCAAATCATAGGTATAATGTGGTGGTTTACCTCCGCTGATTAGCTGATTTTTTACCTCTTCTATTTCTTCTGGTGATATATATGCTTCGTATGCTTTACCTTTTTCTATTAGTTCCTTTGCTCTTCGTTGGTATATTTCTATTCTTTCACTCTGACGATAAGGTCCATAATCTCCACCATTTATTGGCCCTTCATCCCAATTCAAATTCAACCATTTTAGAGTGTTTATAAGTTGATCTTCAGATTCTTTTGTTGAACGTTCTATGTCTGTATCTTCAATTCTTAAGATAAATTTTCCTTCATTTTTTTTGGAAAAGAGATAGTTAAAAAGTGCTGTTCTAGCTCCACCAACGTGAAGATACCCTGTTGGACTTGGTGCAAATCTTGTTCTTACAGTATTTGAGATCATTGTTTCGTCCTCCAAAATTTTTTGATTTTATTAAAGAAGTAAATATTTGTAGAAAGCGCAAATACTTTTCGAATCTGTAATTTCGACTTTTTTTATCATATCTTTCATTTCATTTGTTGTTACCTTTAAAACTTCAACAAACTCGTCATCATCTGGATTGACTCCTACTTCAGTTAATTCTTTGGCCAGATATAAATATATTTTTTCCGTTGAAAAACCTGGGGTTGTGTATATGTATCCTAACTCAACCCATTTGTTTGCTTGCTTTCCTATTTCTTCTGCTAATTCCCTTTTGCCACATTCCAAAGGGTTCTCATTAGGTGAGTCAAACTTTCCTGCAGGTATTTCTATTAATACTTTTCTTATTGGGAATCTGTATTGTTTAACGAGGTAGATGTTTCCTTCATTATCTACTGGCAATATTGCTACTGCTCCAGGATGGTTAACAACTTCCCTGGTTGATGTGTTTTTGTTTGGTAATTCTACGTTGTATTTTTCTAAATCTAAGATTTTTCCCTTAAAAATAACTTCTTTTGATAACTCTTTTTCTATTAAATCCATAATAGTTAGACTCCTAAATTATGATTTTGTTGTTTTTAGAAACTCTAAAACTTGTGTTAGCGCCCCTTCGCCCCGCTGCCCACCCTTTTTAGGAAGGGACCTGCGGTCCTTAACCCCAAACATTAAGGGGTAAACCCCTTAAGATCCCCAAGTTCAAAATCAAAATTTATTATAAAGAAGCTTTTTTGCATAAAGCTGCAAAAAGGCTCCGCCCTGTGACCCATTTTAAAATCAAAATCTTATTTTTGAAAGGTGAACTTTTTTTCTATGTTGTGCTTAGTCTTTATTAGCGCCCTTTCACCCCGCTACCCCGCCCATAAGGAAGTATAAAAGGCTTTCCCACAGCTCCCAGCATTTAACAAATTTTTACCTATTTCACAAATCTTTGGGGCCAAAGGCATTTGGTAGTAACTCACTTACTTTCGTCTTTTCTATTTTCCCTTTTGTATTTGCTAGATAAACGTCGAAATCCCCGAACTCAGCCATTACTTGTCTACATGCCCCACATGGTTTTACAGGTGCCTCACCTTGTGCAACGATTAACATAGCTTTGAACTCACGTTTGCCCTTGGCAACAGCAGAAAATATTGCATTTCTTTCAGCACAAATAGATAATCCATACGAAGCATTTTCCACATTACAACCTGAAAAGATTTCTCCATCATTTGATAATAAACATGCTCCTACCTTAAAATTAGAATAAGGTGCATATGCATTTTCTCTTGTTTTCATAGCTTCTTCATACAATTTTTCAACAATATTTTTATCGTTCATCCTTCTCTTTATCATTCCCTTCTTGGTTTTCTGTTTGCATTTTTGGATGTACAGTTATTTTGACTTTATCGATCTTGTTAATGGTTACGGAAATTACTTCGAATTCATAATTTTCCAGATAATATATCTCACCAGGTTTAGGAAATCTTTTGAACCTTTCAAGTAAAAATCCACCAATGGTTTCAAACTCAGTTTCTGGAAATTCTATGTCCAACTCTCTTTCGACATCGTTAATTGGTGTTGTACCATCCACTAGTATAACATTTTCTGCTACTCTTATTATATTAGTTTCATCACTATAGTCATCGTACTCATCAAAAATTTCCCCGGTCATCTCTTCTATTATATCTTCTAAAGTAACTAATCCTGCTGTTCCTCCATATTCATCAACAACTATGGCCATATGTGTATGATTATTTAAAAACATTCTAAAAACATCTCTTATTTTCATCGTTATGGGTACAAAGAATGGTTTATGCATAATTTCCGTAACTTTTAATTTTTGCAATTTGGTAAAATCTTTTACCTCGTCTAGTTTTTTGAAAATATCTTTTGCGTAAACGATGCCAATAACATTGTCTAACGTTTCCTTGAAAACAGGAATCCTCGAGTATCCTTCTTCATTTATTATCTTGATCAATTCCTCCATAGTTTTTGTATCCTCAATGGCTAATATATCGACTCTTGGAGTCATAATTTCTTTAACAGAAGTCTCCTTCATTTCTAGACTTCTTTGCATCAGGTACTTTTCACTTTTCTCAATTACCCCTTCTTCATGCCCTATGTCCAAGTAAGAAATTATTTCGTCCTCTGTGATTAGTGGTGGAGCATTGGTGATGATCTCACCACCAAAAAGTCTAATAAACACGTTGGAAAGATTTACAAGCAACCATACAACAGGTGTTAAAAGTTGATTTAAAAAATTGATTGTGAAAAAGGTAAAGTTAAAATATTTTTCTCTATTTTCTCTAGCATATACCTTAGGTGTTATTTCTCCAAAAATCAATATTAATATGGTCATGATAGCCGTTACTAAACCAACAGCGCCACTATGAGAAGATGGCATTAATCTCACTGCAAAAACTGTTGCGGTAGATGTAGCTAAGATATTTACAAGATTGTTCATTACAAGTATCGTAGTTAAATAATGATTTGGATTTTCAACAAAATGTTGGTACTTTTTTCTTTTTTTCTCATCTTTTTCTTCATCGATCAGTTCTCTTATCCTGTATCTCCCTATTGTAGTCAAGGCAGTTTCAGATCCAGAAAAAAATCCTGAAAGAAACAAAAGAACAATTAACAAAACTAATGAGCCCCACAAACCACCGGGGTCATCCACTATCCATCATCTCCTTATTACGATATTTTTTTGAAACCATATCCTATAGCTTCACTATTTGGCAAAATAACCATAAACGCGTTGCTATCCCTCTCCCTTATAATCTTCTTAAGCAAGCCTATCTCTGACCTGGAAATAGTCACCATTATAACATTTTTTTCTTGATTAGTGTAACTACCTACTCCTTTTAAAAAAGTAACTCCTCTATCTAATTTGCTATATATATCCTCTTTAATTTTATCATAATAATCGCTAATAACCAAAATTGTTCTTGTCGATTCAAATCCTTCTATCACCCCATCTATAGTCTTTGCAGTTACGAAAATTGCGATTATTCCATACATTGGTAATAAGGGATTAATTAATATGGAAGACGCGGTTATAACGGTATCAGCAATCATAAGACCCGTACCTACACTCAAAGAGAGATATTTGTTGAAAATCATTGCGATTATATCTGTTCCACCGGTAGTTGCACCTTTCCATATAACTAGCCCCATGCCAAATCCAGCTATCAGAGCTCCGTAAAAGGCAGCCAATAAGGTCATTTCTAGACCTGCATTTCCTGTTTCTTTCATCAATGTAGGGATCAGTTGATCTAAGCCTAAACCATGCTGAAAAAAATCGGTGGAAAAAGAAAGCAAAGCAGCCGAGTATATGCTCTTTATTCCAAATCCTATTCCAAGCAACCAAAACCCCAAAAAAAACAAAATCAAATTATAAATGAACATTTGTATCCCTACCCACCAACCAAAAAAATTATTTAATATTATAGCCAATCCGCTAACTCCGCCAGCAATAATATTGTAAGGGATCATGAAGAGAACTAAACCCATAGCAGTTATCAAAGTACCCACCGTAATAATGATATAATCCTTGATAACTATTTTTTGATCAGAGATATTAAATTTCAATCTTTATACCCCCAAGCTGAATTATTCAACATTTGTTTCTTCTAAAAGTTGGCTGAGGATCTTCTTCTCTTTTCTAGATGGCTTGTTGATTTTCACGTTTATTTTGACATATAAATCTCCTCTTTTGCCACCACCAAATTCCGGAAGTCCCATATTTCTAAACCTTAAAATGGTTCCAGGGTTGGTTCCTTCTGGTAATTCTTCTTCGATGTCTCCCTCCAACGTGGGAATTTTGACCGTTCCTCCCAAAACTGCTTTCAAATAATTTATCGTGATCTCTGTTTCTAAATCTGCCCCTTTTCTGACAAATTTTTCATGGGGAAGAACTCTTACTTGAACAATTAAATCACCGTTTGGACCTCCGTTCTTACCTGCATTACCTTTCCCTCTTATCCTCATAGTATAGCTATTTGGAACTCCTGCAGGAATCGTAATTTCAATCTTTTCTTTTTTCAAAACTTTTCCGCTACCAGCACAATAAGGACATCTATGGTTGATTATTCTACCTTCTCCATTACAAGTTGGACATGTATATGTTCTAACAAAACTACCAAAAAAACTCCTTTGTTCCTCTCTTATAACCCCTTTACCATTACATCTCGGACAAGTTTCAAAACTGGTGCCGTTTTCTGCTCCGGTACCATGACAGTGCTGACATACTTCGTACCTGTTGTACTCAACAATTTTCTTAACATCGTACATAATTTCTTCTAATTTTAAACTGATTACTACATTAATATCTTCTCCACGTTCTTTGGCAACGTTTCTTTGTCTAGAAGAAGACCTACCTCCGCTTCCTTGTGTACCAAAGAACATATCGAAAAAGTCAGAGAATGGGCCTCCACCAAAATCTTCTCCAAATATATCTCCAAAAATATCACCTATGCCGCCGCCTGCACTACTTTGCCCTGTATAGGCGGTTCCTTCTTCTGGTACAAACCCGAATCTATCGTACACTTTCCTTTTTTGTGGATCACTTAAAACTTCATAAGCCTCCTGAATCTCTTTAAATTTGCGCTCTGCCTCTTCTTTATTTTCACGGTGTCTATCAGGATGCCACTCTTTAACTTTTTGTCTATACGCCTTTTTTATCTCTTCTTGTGATGCATTTCTATCTACTCCTAAGATTTTGTAATAATCTTTTCTTTCAGCCATAATTATTTATCACCTTCTTTTGAGTCGATTCCTTCCGCAGTTTGTTCCTCGGAACCGGCATTTTCGTCACAAGGGTTTTTCTTGTCTTCAACTTTTCCCTTGACCCCGTTCGGGGTGTTCTCCTTCGGTTTAACAGCAACTATAACCCTTGCTGGTTTTATTACTTCGCCTTCCAATTTGTAACCAATTGATTGGACATCGTATATGCAGTATTCGTTCACTTCTTTCGTTTCAAACTTGTCAATAACATCGTGTTCGAATGGATCGAATTGATCACCTTTTTGAGGAACGATAAATTTCATTTTCAAGGAGTCAAAGACCTTCAACATGTCTTTGTAAACCATCTCAACTGCCGAAACAAATTCAGGTTCATCTTTGTAATTCAAAGAAAGCTTCAACTTTTCAAAAGGAACAAGTAATTTTTCTATTATCTTCTTTGTTGTACTCAATTTTATTTGCTTTTTTTCTTTTTCCACTAAATTTTTGTAATCTTCAAATTTAGTTTTAAGATATATAGAATACTCTTTAAATTCATCTCTTTCTTTTTCTACCTTTTTTAACTCGTTTTTCAGCTCTTTATTTTCTTTTTCCAATTCCTCTACTTTCTTTTTCAACGATTCGATATCTTCTTGATTTGATTCTTTCTCTTTTGTTTCTTTCATTTCTTCTCTTTCTTCTCGCTGTGCTCTTTCTTCTCTTTCTTCAGCTTTGTCTCTTTTTTCCATTTCAGCGAAACACCTCCTAAAAACTGATTATTACTATTTTTAAGTTTGCGCCCTTTCACCCCGCAGCCCACCCATCTAAGGAAAGAGTCTGGAGCCCCTTAAACCCAGTATGGGGAGGGCTTCGCCCTGAACCCTTTTTAAAATCGAAATCTTATTTTTGAAAGATGTTCTTTTTTCTATGCTGCGCTTAATCTTTATTAGCGCCTCTTTCACCCCGCAGCCCACCCATAGAGAGTTTCGAACTGGGACCCTTTTAAAACCTTTTATCTCTTAAGTCTATAAACAAAATTATATACCATTTTCACAAATTTTTTGATATAATCTCTGAGAGCCTAGAAATATACTCTCTCAAAAAATAGTAATTTTTTTCATAATTACAGTATTTTTGAGTTATAAACAGCACCCTGCCAAGGGGATCGGCATTTAATTTATAAGTAGTGTAAAAAAATACCATTTTTTTTAGCGCTTTAGAGTTTAAATCTTCACCAAATAATATTTCTATATCATCGGTGAAATCTAAAAGTTTAAATATCCCTTCTTTGATTGTATCATTTTCAACCATTGAAGCCAATGTTTCGATAGCTTCCAAGTCTGGAATAGATTGAGAAATGATTTTTTCAAGACCGCTTATAATATATTTTTTTCTGTTAAACTCAGATGTTAAATGCCCCAAAATCTCTATGAAATTAGTCACCCTTAGATCTTCTGTTTCAAATTTTGGAGCTGAAAGAAACATGAAAAGTGAATGAAAAGATTTGCCAACAAGACCATTATTCAAAATATTTTCTAATTCCTTTGAAGGTGGCAGACCATATATTTCAACCGTCCTGGATACAGCTAAACCTAAATTTGTTAAAATAGTAATGACGTTATTTGTATCCATCAAAGGGGTAACTGTTACCCGTGTTATATATACATATTTTGGATTAGGATATTCAAAAATCACCAAACCTTCCAAGGTATTGGCTATTAGTTCACTCAAACTTTGAAACATAAGATTCAAATCGTAAAACTTGTACTTTTTTGGAATTTCGATATGTGTATCCTCTTGGTTGTAGGCGTCTTTTATCATTTGAAAATAGATCTTTAAAGCGGGATTTGTAGGAATTCTTCCACCACTTGAGTGTTGTTGATAAATGTATCCTAATTTTTGGAGTTTTTGCATATCGTTTCTAATAGTGGCACTACTAGCTTTTATATTTGAATTTTCCAAAACTTCATCAGAGCTAACTGGTTTTTCGTTTTTTATGTATAATTCAACAATAGTTTTTAGAATTTCCTTTTGTCTATCGTGTAGCACCTTAGCCATTTTATCACTCCTGCATATTAAGTGCTAATAATATGATACCAGGTCTTATATACATTGTCAAATATATTAATTTACTACATTGTAACAAGAGAATTTTTGGGTGAGGGACATGCAGGTCCCTCCTTAAAAGGGTGGGCTGCGGGGCGAAGGGGCGCAAACATAGATAGAATAAGTATTTTAACACTTGAGGGCCGTAGACCCCTTCTTTAGACTAGTGATGAGAAAAGCAATTATTTAGGAGGCAACATTAATGAAAATCCCTTCAAACGAATTAATACAACTTTTAAACGGTAATATAAAAAAGAAAGTAATCAACAATGAGATATTGAATATAGCAGATATTAAAGACAACAGTGAAAATGTTGAAAAAGACGATGTTTTTATCGCTTTTAAAGGTTCACGTTTCGATGGCCATGATTTTATCCTTTCAGCATTTAATAAAGGTGCTTCATTAATAATTGCTCAAGACGAAGAAAAGATTCCAACAAATGATTCTCTGCAATACATAATCGTAGACGATATTAAAAAGGCTGCTGCCGATTTATCTCACAAATTATTCGACATCTCTCCAGATGATTTTAAAACACTTGGAGTAACAGGCACTAACGGTAAATCTACAACGGTATCTTTAGTTCATCACATCTTACAAAAATCAGATAAGGATTCGACGCTAATAAGTACCGTAGAAATTCAAATAAAAGACGAGGTAATTAAGGAACCATACAACACCACTCCCAGTATCTTAGAGTTGTCCAAAATACTAAAAAACAGCAAAGAAAATAATATTGAATTTATTAACATGGAAGTATCCTCCCATGCTATCCATCAAAGAAGAATTGAAGGCTTTAAATTCGATATCATATCTTTCACAAACATCACAAGGGATCATTTGGACTATCATAAAGATTTTGAAGAATACAAAAATATCAAGTTGTCCCTGATAAACTATTTAAAAGATGAAGGAAAAATAATAATAAATCTCGACAGGTTGAACAAAGAAGACTTCGTTAAAAGCGGAAAAGAAGTTATCACCTATGGATTTAAAAAAAATGCAGACTTTGTTATAGATAATTACGAACAAACGCTTCAACAAATGAAATTCACGATAACAACAAAGGAAAATAAAAGTTTTGAAATACGATCCCACTTGATAGGGAAGTTCAACGTTTACAATATAACAAATGCCTTTGTAATAGCGACCCTATTCGGGCTGGATCCTGAAAAAATCATCTATCCCATTTACACATTTAAAGGTGTCCCTGGAAGGTTTCAAATCGTTCCCAACAGTCAATCGTTGGGATTTGTTGCGGTTATCGATTTTGCACACACCCCTGATGCACTTAACGAAGTATTAAAAACCGCTTCGTCAATAACTGAAGGTAGGATAATCACAGTATTTGGGGCCGGTGGAAACGCAGACCAAGGAAAGCGAAAGTTGATGGGACAAGTTGTAAGTGAGAATTCAGACGTCATAGTTCTCACCAACGATGATCCAAAGGACGAAGATCCCAACCAAATAATAGAAGATGTATCAAAAGGTATAGACAAAGATAAACATTTCATCATCATACCTGATAGAGAAACTGCTATAGACACAGCCTTAAGATTTGCCAACAAAGGCGACATGGTAATCATAGCGGGAAGAGGTCATGAAAAATACCAACTCTTCGCCCACGGAAAAAAGGTTGAGTTCAACGATTACGAAGTGACCAAAAAACTAATTGACAAAATAAAAAGGAGTTCGGGAAGGTAGTGTTAGAACGGTTAAAATATAAAGGCCACAATTTTCAAATTGACTCTCGAAAAGTCAACAAAGGTGACGTGTTTTTATGTTTAAAAGGCGAGAAAACAGATGGACATCTTTTTATAAACGACGCATTGAAAAACGGGGCGTCTTATGTAATTGTTGAAAAAGATGTTGCAGGTTTTCCAAAAGAAAAAATAATAAAAGTCAACAGCGTCTTGGAAGAAATGCTTATCTCTGCTTCCACATTAATCAATCAAAACGCTAAATTAAAGATTGGAATAACTGGGTCCACCGGGAAAACCACCACGAAAGAATGCTTATACTATTTGTTGTTAGCCTATTTCAAAACCTTTAGAAACGAGATGAACTTGAATACAGAGATAGGAATACCCTTATCAATTTTAAACAACTATAACAATGAAGAAACCGTCATACTAGAAGAGGGTCTTAGAAAAAAAGGAGATATTGAATTTCTATCGAAATACTTTAAATTAGACGTTGCATTCATCACAAACATAGGGGCTTCACATTTGGAATTTTTAGATTCTTTAAAAACGGTAGCTAAGGAAAAGATGAAAATAACAAGTAGCATGGATAAAGGGGTTTTGATAATCAATGGAGATTACTCGATATTAAAAGAATTGGCGCCGAAGCATCTGAAACAACTAACCTTTGGAACCAAAGATGAAAACGATGCCGTTTTACAAAGCTTCCATTACAATGAAAACCACACCACAACTGTTTACGCCAAAATTCTTAAAGAAGATTTCATGGTAACACTGAACAATTACTGGAGTGAAGGTCAGATATTAGACTTGCTTTCAGGATTGTTGTTTTTGAGATTCATCGACTTACCAATCGATCCATACTATTTATCCAACATTAACATCCCTCAAGACCGTTTTCAAACCATAAAACGTGGAAATCTTTTAATAGTGAACGACTCATACAACGCATCGTACGAATCTTTTAAAAGTGCTTTTAACAGCATAAGTAAATTTAGTCTTTCCCCTAAAATTATCATAATGGGGGAAATAAAAGAATTAGGAAAATACAGTGAAGAATACCACATTAAAGTTATAACAGAAGCCTTAAACATTTTTGACCATATTTATTTCTATGATCCACAAGAAAAATTCACTTATCTATCAAACGATAAAGTTACCTTCTTTCAAGAACTAAAAACAATTGATGAGATAATATCAAACACCACCGAAGGAGTGATCTATATAAAAGGATCTAACGCTACAGGAATAAACAAATATCTCAAGGAAAGTGACTTAATTTGGAAAGACTAATATTTTATATCACGTTAATAACTTTTATTGTTTTACTTTTTCTCTATCCAATATTTATAAAATGGTTAAAAAAAAGGCAATTTGGACAGTATATCAGAAAAGAAGGTCCTGATCTTCATAATTACAAGCAAGGAACCCCTACAATGGGGGGAATTTTATTCGTTCTCGCTATTTTTTTTCTGAGTATGCTCACTTACTTCATTCAAAATGAAGATTTATTTCTGATAATTGGAGTTGCTACTTTACTTTTTGGGTTTATTGGATTTCTCGATGACTATCTGAGTATAAAAAAGAAAGATTCAACAGGGTTAACAGCCATACAAAAATTGTTAATGCAATTCTTATTCTCCATCTTTATAGTATATCTCATATCAAAAATGAATCCCCATTCGATATTGAAAATACCTTTCACAACTAAAAGCTTAGACCTAAAATATTTCTATCCGCTGTGGGGAATAATATACCTAACAGGTATGTCCAACGCAACAAATTTAACTGACGGAATAGACGGACTGTCCGCAGGAATTTATGTAACATCAGCACTATTCACCACACTGATTGCAGGCGTGAATTTTAATTACATTCCCATATTGATATTGCCTGTAATAGCGTATCTCTTTTACAACATAAAACCGGCAAAAATATTTATGGGAGACACTGGATCTTTAGCTTTAGGTGGAATATTAGGTTCTTTAGCGTTATATTATTCTGTTGAACTTTTTACTATTTTAACCTGTTTTATATTTATTACAGAGATGTTTAGCGTTATAATACAAGTGGGAAGTTTCAAAATACGAAAAAAAAGAGTCTTTTTAATGGCTCCAATTCATCATCATTTTGAACTAAAAAAATGGAGTGAAGAACGAATCGTTCTAACATTCTGGACTATAAACTTATTAACTGGAATAGTCGCCTTAGGAGGAGTATTGTGAAGATTTGCCTTGTAGGATACGGAAAGAGTAACGCAGAGTTACTGACGAAGCTTTTAAAAACAAACCATCAAATCTTTGTCAGTCAAGACAGAGATTTTAAAAAAAGCGATGAAATATACTTTAAGAAAAACAACATTCAATATGAAACTGACCACAACGACCTTTTAAAAAACTGTGATTTGGCTATCGTAAGCCCTGGCATCCCTCCAAACAGTAAGGCTGCTAAAATAATATTTGAAAATAATATCGATTACACTACAGAATTAGAGTATTCATGGGAAAGTATAAAAAAAGCAAACAAAAAAGCTGTTTTTATTGGAATAACAGGAACCGACGGGAAATCAACTACCACCTCTTTAATAGGACATATATTAAAATTCGCAGATTCTTTAACCTTTGTAGGGGGTAATATTGGAGTTCCCTTAGCCCAAGCAGCAGAAACTTTAAACTATTACGTAGTTGAAGTTAGTTCTTTTCAAATATTCTGGTCAAAATGGTTTTCTCCTGAAATATCTGTATTAACGAACTTAGCACCCGATCATCTAAACTGGCATAAAGACTTGAATGATTACTACGAAACCAAAGCAAACTTATTGTTAAGAACCCTCAAATCAGGAGGAGTGGCAGTTATCAATGAAGACTCTGTGAATCTTTTAAATCTAAAAGATTATCAATCAAGTGAAAGGTTTATAACTTTCTCTAAAGACGTAATTGAAGGTAACTACATTAAATACAGAGACAAAAAAATACATGTCAACAACAAAATATTTGAACTGGACATCTTCAAAGAAGACATCTTGGCATCAGTAGTGACGACGTTAAATCTTGGAATCTCTGAAAAAATTATCGAAGAAGCAATAAACTCTTTCAAACCACTAAAGTATAGGTTAGAACTGATAAAAAGCAAAAACAGAGTCAATTATTTCAACGATTCAAAAGCAACCAACGCTCACTCCGCTTACAACGCTTACAAAAGTTTCAGAGGAAAGAGTTATATAGCAATCTTAAGTGGAATTCCTAAAAATGAAGACTTAACACCACTAATTGAAGAACTTAAAACATATGCCAAAGCCGTATTAGTATTTGGAGAAATGGAAAAAGAAGTCAAAAAATACCCATTGAATCACAAATTTATCTTCAAAAGTAATTTAGAAGAAGTATTCTTATACCTAAGTGAAATATGTGAAGTTGGAGACAATGTAGTATTTTCACCAGCTGGCGCAAGTTTTGATAAATATAAAAATTATGAAGAAAGAGGGGAACATTTCAGTTCTTTGGTAGCAAAATCGTAAATGGGTTACAGGGCGAAGCCCTCCCCTTGCTGGGTTTAAGGGGCTCCAGACCCTTTCCTTAAATGGGTGGGCTGCGGGGTGAAGGGGCGCAAACAATGATCCTTTTCCTCACGGGTGGGGAGCGGGGTGGAAGGGCGCTAATAAAAACCAAGCTAGCTTGCAAAAAAGTTCCTCTCTCAAAAATAGGATTTTAATTTTAAAAGGGTTACAGGGCGAAGCCCTCCCTTTCCTTAAATGGGTGGGGAGGGGGGGAAGGGGCGTAAACATTGATCCTTTTCCTTACGGGTGGGGAGCGGGGTGAAAGGGCGCTAATAAAGACTAAGCATAGCTTACAAAAAAGTTCATTTTTCAAAAATAGGATTTTAATTTTAAAAGGGTTACAGGGCGAAGCCCTCCCCTTGCTGGGCTAGGGACCGCAGGTCCCTGATAATTCCATATCTTGGAGGCATTTAGATGGATAATGAAGAAGTAAAAATCGTCATCGAAAAATTAGTCTACGGTGGATACGGCATGGCACGTTATGCCGGCAAAATCTACATGGTAAACAACGTTTACCCTGGAGAGTTTGTCTCCGTTATTCCAACAAGAACGAATAAAAATTTAGTATTTGCGGATCTAAAAGAAATCATACAACCATCCCATCAAAGGGTATCCTCCAAATGCAAACACTTCCCTGAATGCGGAGGTTGCCAATGGCTCGATTATGATTATCAATCCCAACTAAAATCAAAAACAGAGATAGTAAAAGAACAGTTAGAAAGAATCGGTAAGTTAGATAGTTCCCTTGTGAATGACATAATCGAAAGCGATTTAATCTGGGGTTACAGAAACAGAATGGAATACGCTTTTCAGAAAAATAATAACTTAAAATTAGGTTTAAATATTGCCAATTCAAACAAGGTTCTTGATATCTACTCATGCCCAATCTCACCTAATTTATTTGATAACATAAGAAATAAATTCAGAGAACTAGTTAATAAATTGAATATCGAAATATACGACAAAAACTCAAAAAAAGGAATCTTGAAACATTTAGTCATCCGAAGATCCTTTTCCAAAAATCAAACGATGGTTATTATAGTTACCAACACAGAGTATTTGCCTTATGAAGAAGAGATAAAACAGTTTTTTCAACAGAATTTCCATCCTTATTCACTCATTCACTTGATGAACAGTTCCGATAGCGTTGTACTACGGGGACCTTACAAAACGCTTCTCGGTGAAGGAGTATTAAATGAGGAGTTTGATGATTTTAAATTCCAAATTCCACCAACTGCTTTTTTTCAAAACAACTACAATGTTACACAAAAGCTATTAAGGCACATATTAGAATATTTCAAAAACAACACACAAAAAGATGACACTATGTTAGACTTATACTCTGGTGTTGGACTATTTTCAATATACTTTTTACCGCTCTTTAAACATATAGAATCCGTTGAAACCTCCAAAGTTTCAGTAAAAGCGGCGATCTCAAATTCTCATATAAACTTTATTAAAAACGTTAATTTCATATTAGCAAGTTCAAAACCGTATCTCATGAAAAATTCCGATAAAAGATTTGACTATGTCATCTTAGATCCCCCAAGAAAAGGTTTGGAAAAGAAAGAGATCCAATTACTATCTTCTATGGCAGAAAAAGGGATAATCTATGTATCTTGTGACCCTTCAACTTTTGCCAGAGATCTCAATATATTTACAAAAAATGGATTCACTCTAAAATCAGTTCAACCATTTGATATGTTTCCACACTCATACCACATCGAAAACGTTGGCATTTTAGAAAAAAAATGAAGTGAGTTACAGGTCAAAGAACTTCCCTTGCTGGGTTAGGGACCGCAGGTCCCTTTCCTTAAATGGGCGGGATGCGGGGCGAAGGAGAGCAAATAATGTTCCTTTTCCATACGGGTGGGGAGCGGGGCGAAGGGGCGCTAATAAAGACTAAGCATAGCTTACAAAAAATTTCCTCT
The DNA here is from genome assembly GCF_054051725.1 of Petrotoga sp. DB-2. Classification (NCBI taxonomy): domain Bacteria; kingdom Thermotogati; phylum Thermotogota; class Thermotogae; order Petrotogales; family Petrotogaceae; genus Petrotoga; species Petrotoga sp. DB-2. The sequence goes on from NZ_JBSVZD010000001.1 coordinate 19,584, forward strand.
TTCAAAAATAAGGTTTCAATTTTAAAAGGGTTCAGGGTAAAGCCCTCAACAATTGAAAGGAGGCTTCTATGAAATTTTCTACTAAAATAGAATCATTACAACCATCTGCAACTATCGAGTTAAACTCAAAGGCTTTAGAACTACAAAACAAAGGGTACGAAATAGTCAGGCTGACAGCTGGAGAACCTGATTTTGAGACTCCGCAACCTATAATAAACGCAGCTTACCAAGCCATGAAAGAAGGAAAAACCAAATACACCGACAACAAAGGAATAAAAGAACTCAGACAAAAGATAGCTCAATATATAAATAAAAAATACTCAACTAATTACAATGAGAACAACGTAATCGTAACTAATGGAGGAAAGCAAGCTCTATTTAACTCGCTCTTTTTGATAACAAACCCGGGCGATGAAATAATAGTGATTGATCCATCTTGGGTCAGTTACGACGCACAAATCAGAATGGTTGGTGGAATTCCCGTTCACGTTAAAACTACGAAAGAAAATAACTACATACCAGAAAAAAAACAGTTAGAAAAAGCCATCACCAAAAAAACAAAAGCTATTATAATTAATTCTCCCAACAACCCAACAGGTGTGGTTTACGATAAAGAGTTTTTGAGCTTTATCTCAAAACTCTCCATCGATCATGACTTTATAATCTTAAGTGATGAAGTATATGATGCCCTTGTTTATGACGGTAACTACACCTCTATGGCAAACTTTGAAAAATCAAGAGATAGAACAATATTTATAAACAGTTTCTCAAAAACCTGGTCAATGACGGGATGGAGAGTGGGATATACGATTGCCAACGAAAAAATCATAACTCAGATGGCTAAAATTCAATCTCATTCAACTTCTAATGTGAACACACCCTCTCAATATGCTGCACTTAAAGCCTTAGAAATAGACAATTCTTACATGGTAAAAGAATTCAAAAAAAGAAGGGACTACTTGTACGCTGAATTCATAAAACTCGGTTTAACTTTTCACAAACCAAAAGGTGCTTTCTATTATTTTATAGACATATCGAAGTATGGATTGAACGATAAAGAATTCTGTGAAAAATTACTCGATTATGGTCTGGCAGTCGTTCCAGGCTCGGCTTTCTTTTCTGACGGGCACATCAGACTTTCTTTTGCAGCCTCTATGAATGATTTGCAAAAGGCGGTCGAAATACTTAAAAAGTTCCTAACGGATTTGGAGACGGAAAACGTATGAAAATTGATTTATTAGTAGCTGAGATAGGAAGTACAACAACCGTGATCACAGCTTACCAACTCACGGAAAAGAGCGTTAAAATAATAGCTCAAACAGAAAGTTACACAACCATAGACAAAGGTGATGTAACCATTGGAATAGAAAAGGCACTAAAAAATATGGAAGAAAAAGTTAAAGATAAAATAAGTTGGGAAAAATTTTTAGCAACCTCTTCTGCTGCAGGTGGGCTAAGTATGACGGTCCATGGATTGGTGTACGATATGACAGTCAGGGCAGCGAAAGAAGCGGCATTAGGAGCTGGGGCTATTTTAAAATACATCACATCCGGCAAACTTAGAGAAACCCATTTGAAGCAAATTTTAAAGATTAAGCCAAAATTGATTCTCTTATCAGGTGGAGTCGATTACGGAGAAGCAGAAACCGTTCTTTACAATGCTGAATTACTCTCTAACTTGCCTTTAGACATCCCCATAATATACGCAGGAAACACTGCTGTAAAAGAAGAAATAGAAGAAATCTTCAAAGAAAAGAACAAAAATATAATAATAACAGAAAACGTCTACCCTAAAATAGATCACCTCAACGTTGAACCGGCAAGAAAAATAATCCAAGAGGTTTTCTCGAAACACATAATTCATGCCCCAGGTATGGAAAAAATCTATGATGTAGTGGATGAAGAAGTCATTCCTACCCCTGCGGCTGTTATGAACACCACTGAATTACTAAATGAACTGTATGGAGATGTTCTAACAGTTGACATTGGAGGAGCCACCACGGATATAGACTCTGTTACCGATGGTTCACCAGAAATTCAAAAGATTTTAGTATCTCCACAACCCCGTTCCAAAAGAACAGTCGATGGAGACATGGGAATATACGTAAACGCACATAACGTAGTTGAAATGATAGGCAAAGAACAAATAAAAAAAGACTTTGAAAACTACGAAGAGATACTAAAAAATCTATCCCCTTATCCACAAAACAACGAACAAGAAAAATTTGCTGCTTATTTAGCAAAGTTTTGTTTCTTGACATCCCTAAAAAGACACGCTGGAAGAATTGATTACATCTTTACCCCCACCGGAAGAAAAAAGGTGGCTCAGGGAAAAGATTTAACCGCGGTTAAAATCATCTTTGGCACCGGAGGAATACTATCAAGGTCAAAATACAAAAAAGAGATATTTGAAAGCTTAAAACAGTTAAAAAATTCAGATGACCTATTACTACCATCAAAAGAGGTAACCTTCGCCTACGACAAAAATTACATATTCGCTAACATAGGTGTTATCGCAAACCTCGACAAAGAAATAGCAAAGAAAATTCTACAAAATGATATAGAATGGGTATAGGGTGGGGTTTAAGGGCGAAGCCCTCCTTTCCTTAGATGGGTGGGGCGCGGGGTAGAAGGGCGCTGTTTTATAAAGAGTAAGCTCAGCTTACAAAAAAGTTCATCTTTCAAAAATAAGATATTACTTTTAAAAGGGTTACATGGCGGAGCCCTCTCCCCTTGTTGGTTATAAAGGACCGCAGGTCCTTCCTTAGATGGGTGGGGTGCGGGGGAAAGGGCCGCATATCAAAAGACTAGGAGTGAAAAAAAATGATAAAAATCGGCGCACATATGAAAATCTCAAAAGGCTTCAAAAAAGTCCCTCCTGACACAGCAAACATTGGAGGCAACACCTTCCAAATCTTCACAAGTTCACCACGGGTTTGGAAAGTAAACCCACCAAAAGAAAGCGATGTAGAAGGCTTCAAAAACGCAATGAACGAATTCAACATAAATTTTGAAGACGTCTTAGTTCATTCAAGCTACTTAATAAACCTCGCCTCTCCAAAAGACGACATCAGAGAAAAATCCATAAATGCAATGATAGAAGAAATAAAAGCCACAGACCAATTAGGAATACACCACTACAACTTCCACCCAGGAAGCCATTTAGGCGAAGGAGAAGGATTCGGCATAAACAAAATATTAGAAGGGTTAGATACCATCTTCAAAGAAGTCCAGAATACAAAAGTAACTATCTTGCTCGAAAACGTTGCACAAAAAGGTTCAAACATAGGATACTCCATGGAACAACTAGGAAGAATAATAAACAATTCACCATGGAAAGAAAGATTAGGCATAACTTACGATACCTGCCATGGATTCGATTCTAAGTACGACATAAGAAAAAAAGAAGAGGTACAAAGACTATTAGACGAAATTGACAAATACATCGGCTTAAATAAACTGAAAATGATCCATCTAAACGACTCAAAATATGACGTAGGCGCTGCTAAAGACAGACACGAATTTATAGGCAAAGGATACATAGGAAAAGAAGGATTTAAAACCTTCCTCTCTTTCGATGAAATATCTAAGCTACCTCTGATACTTGAAACCCCAGGAGATGATCCGGAGCATAGCCAAGACATCAAAGTAGTAAAAGAGATCTTCAAAGAATTAGGAAAGCTTTAAAAAATACCCCCATCTGGGGGTATTTTTAAACAATCCCTTGATCCATCATTGCTCTTGCTACCTTTAGAAAAGCTGTCACATTAGCCCCAAAAACAAGATCTCCGTCTTTCTTGTACTCTTCAGCTGTCGTCTTTATACTACTGTAGATGTTCTTCATTATCTCTCGTAGTTTTTTATCTACCTCTTCAAAACTCCAAGACTCCCACATACTATTTTGAGTCATTTCTAAGGCAGAGGTAGCAACACCTCCAGCGTTGGCAGCTTTAGCTGGGGCAAACATAACGTTATTTTTTTGGAAACATTCAATAGCTTCTGGAGTGCACGGCATATTAGCACCTTCTGCAACCGCTAAAACACCGTTATTTACAAGTGTTTTTGCTTCTTCTATATCAATTTCGTTTTGAGTGGCACATGGGAAGGCAATATCACATTCAATTTTCCAAATATTTTTACTGTTATCGTTATACTCTGCCGAAGGATGAGTTTTGAGATACTCAACTATTCTTCCCCTTCTTTTTTCTTTTATCTCAATTACAGAATTTAAATCTATTCCTTCTGGATCGTATACCATTCCATCTGAATCACTAAGGGCTATAACCTTTCCGCCGAGTTCTACAACTTTTTGAGCAGTGTAAATAGCCACGTTTCCAGATCCAGAAACTACTATCTTCTTGCCTTCGAATGTTTCACCAACATCTTTTAGCATTTCTTCAACAAAATAAACCAATCCATACCCTGTTGCTTCTGTTCTCGCTAAACTTCCACCCCAATCTACACCTTTTCCTGTTAGGGTGCCAGCTTCAAAACGGTTGGTAATTCTTTTGTATTGACCAAAGAGATACCCTATTTCTCTGTTCCCAACACCTATATCTCCTGCTGGAATATCCGTTTGTGCCCCTATATGTCTATATAGTTCAGTCATAAAACTTTGACAAAATCTCATAACTTCGGAATCTGACTTCCCCTTTGGATCGAAGTCACTGCCACCTTTTGCTCCACCTATAGGCCTTCCAGTTAAAGCATTTTTGAAAGTTTGTTCAAATGCAAGAAACTTCATGATTCCAGGATATACAGTGGGATGAAAACGCAACCCCCCTTTGTAAGGCCCTAATGCGGAGTTAAATTCTATTCTGTATCCCCTATTAACATGAACGTTCCCTTGATCGTCTACCCATGGAACACGAAAGATAATCTGCCTTTCAGGCTCAGTTAACCTTTCTAAAATCCCGTTTTCTTCAAATTCAGGATACAGTTCAACAACCGGTTTGATACTTTCAAGAACCTCACGTACCGCCTGGTGAAACTCAGTTTCTCCAGGATTCATAACAACTACCCTTTCAATTATGCTGTCAACATAATTTTCTTGGGTCAATTCAATAGAGTCTCGCATGGTTACCTCCTCCTTTTTTGCTTTCCCCGGTATACTTAATAAAGAACAAGAAATTATTTTCATAGTAAACAATTCATTGAAATATATTTCATTATTACTAATAAATGGTAATGAATATATTTACTCACTTGTTTCGATTATACACAAAACTTGCAAATTCGCAAAATTTTAAATTTTTTTGTTGAAAATGCTTAAAATTAGGTATTCATGGTATTTTTTGATGATATATTATTACTGAAGAAAGCGAATTAAAAAAATATTTATATTTTTTTAATAAAAGATTTATCTTTCTGAGATTCTTGAGTGGGTACCTGGAGGTATGCAGAAAGTATGAATCAAAACTTGTAAGAAGTACAAAAAAAGATGGTGGGCGCTGTAGGGTTTGAACCTACGACCTTCTGCGCGTGAAGCAGACGCTCTCCCACTGAGCTAAGCGCCCCAAAACTCTTCTAAACTATTATACAATATATTTCAAAACTTGTCATTAAACTTCCAGGTTTTTGTCAAATATGGTTGATGAAATTCTTGCATACAAGGGATGGGAAAAATATTAACCCTTATAAGATATAAAAGTGATATCATTTTATTTAAATACTTAAGAATTGCCTACTACCATTATTTCAACAATTCTTTTAGTTCTTCTATGGTTATTTCTAACAAGTTATCCCCTATGTAATCTATCGTTTTTTCATCCGCTTTTCTTATCTTATCTTTTAAATCTTCGGTTAATTGGTTACCAAATCTTTTACTTAGTAATCTAATTTCAAATTCTTTTCTTTCTTCTAATCTAGCTTTTTCTCTATCTCTTTTTGCTATCTCTTCTAATGTGTCAAACATTTTTGGCACCTCCATTTCTTCTAGCTCTTTGTACCTTTCTTCTATCTCTTCGTAATCTGTCCTCTTTCTAAGCAATTCTAAGAATGCGTTTCTGTGTTTATCAAACTTTTCTTTTTCTTCTTCTGGCAACTTCGATATTATCTCTTGATTTATAATCTTTAGCAACTCTTCCATTTTTTTTATCTTTACGTTTGGTTTGTCCGTTAATAAGATTACCCCTAGTGCCTTCTTCATGTTTATTATCGTTTCTTCTTTTATATTGCTTAAATTTATTAGTTCATAACTTGCTTTTATTAAGTACTCTTCCATGTTTTTTATCTTTGTTATCTTGTCTTTTACGTCCATTGGTGATGTCCATTTCACTTTCCCATCGTAAAAGACTATCCCTATTATGACTGGTAGTTTGAATCCTTTTTGTTCTGATTCTCTTTTGTGACTTTTTACATATTGTTCCCATATTCTTACCTTGTACGCCAACATCCTGAATGCCATCAGTTGGTCAACTTTACTTTGATGCTCCAACAATAAGTATATGTATACATCTTGCCCGTTTCCTTGAACCCCCTTCGGGGCGTTTCCTTTTTCTATCTTGTATAGTATGTCTGATCTTTTGATGGAGAAGTCTTTGCCTATTAGCTCGGTTTGTTCACGTTTTAAATCTGTCTCTTTTATTTGTTGTGTGATTTCTTTTGGAAGAAAGACCTTTAGAAAGTCGTAGAATATGGCTCTGTCTTCAAATAATTCTTTGAATATGGAATCTTTGATTGGATTAGACATAAGCTTCTCCTTTTTGGTTTGTTTTTTGTTGTATGGTGAAGTGTTTCCTTTTTTGTTTTATCTAATTATATCATATCTTTTTGAAGGTGTGTTATCTTATGCATTAGATCATATTAAATCTCTGTGAAAAGCTTTCATATCCTTACCTTTTCTCATTTAACTAAAAACGGTAAATTCATATTCCTAAAAACCTATGGTATAATTAAATTAAACACGATTTACCTTATCTTTTTTAACTTTTAGAACGAATATTTAATTCTTAAATCATTAAAAACAATTGGAGGATAAGCAAAAAGGAGAATATTAGATGGGTGAGAATATAAAAGTATGGTTTGATGAAGATAATGATATACTTTATATATCGCTTAGAAAAGGTGCCGCAGTAGATTCCGAAGAGGTATCAGATAATATAAGAGTAGAATATGACGCGCTCGACCAAATTATTGGAATAGAGATTTATCACATTTCAAAAATGTTGGCTAAGAACCTAGCAAAAGAATTGAAGGAAACATTGAAATAAATTTCTATGGCACTTATTAAGTCAACTACCCCCAGCCTATAGAGGCCAGGGTAGTTGATTATAAAGTCTTAAAACAAAATTACTCTTTATATGCTTCAATAAATCTCAAATTTCCATCAATAGCCTCAACTTTTGAAACCTTAAACCCTTCTTTCTCAAATAACGAAATCAACTCACCCGTCGTTCTAAGCACCCTAAACTTTGGAATAAACCAAACCACATTCTCTCTATCCTTCAAATCAGGAACATACACAAAGGCTAAAACCTTTTTTGCCTTCTTTAAAATATCAGTTACATCATAACTTTTTTCAAACTCCCCTACAATTAAAAGATTGTTAGAATTATCTTTTACAGAAATGCCCAAATCTTCAAAAACACCTTCATACTTCTCTTTATCAACTCCAAGAACCTTGACATCTTTAAAACCACTATCGATTAATCCCCTTAAAATAACTTCCTTTTTGATCTCCAAAGGAATAGACTTGTAAGTTTCTTTCTCACGCTCTTCGTAAATCCTTAAAGCCTCGTCAGAGGGATAAGGCGAAGCGTACATAAAAGTATCTGATTTCTTCCAACTCCTAATGGGATGAATAATGCCAAGCGTGGAAAATTTTTCAGAAATATTCCCTACCCAAATCATTTCATCATTGTTTTTCATTAAACTAATCTGAGTATTCGGATAAAGTCCAGAATAACTGTATATACCAAACGATATATCAGCAAGTTTGTTATTCTCTTCTACAGCTTTTATATGTAAATCCAAGGCTTTTTCAATGTCTTTTTTTTCGTATATCTTAGCAAGTCTATAATAATAAAAAGGAAATTCGTCGATATTTTCTACTTTTTTCAACAACGTTTCAGCCTTTTGTGGATCTTTTTCTATTAGTAAAGAAGCAGATGCATAATTAGCAAAGGAAATGTCCGAAATCAAATACAATTTTTCAACTGCATCTTCCCCGAGGTATTCAACAATATCAAAAATAAATTCATTTTCAGACGTATAAAAACTATACATCTCATCAAAAGCAATGTCAAACTCTGTGGATAACTTCATAGATAAATCCTCTAAAAGGGGCTTTATAAACCTCGATACCTCAGGATAAATATCTTTGGCTTTTTTGTAGTATTCTATTGCTTCTTTGTACTTTTCTAATTTTAGATAAGCATCTCCAATTAAAACATACAAAACCCCTCTAACCTCTTCACTTTCAACCTTTCTTAATCTTCCTAACTCTTTTAAAATCTCAACGTAGCTTTTTGTCTCTTCAAGAACATAGAAAAGAAACAAAAGACCGTATATTCCCGTTTCATTTACAAACTTCAAATAATCGTTTTTAGTAACAAAGTTTAAAAGCTGATCTTCAGATGTTTCAAATTTTTTTATTACATATTTTGATATTTCGTTTTTCCATTTAAACTTCTCCAACAAACTCTTTTCAACCTTCAGATTAAATTCTCCAAGCTTTTGGATAAGTTCGTCGAAGTACATTTGAATCCCTTCGTTTTCACTAACTTCAAAGATAACCTTAATTCCTGGAAGAACCTGTTCCATCTCTTCTTTAGATTCAACCACATCAACCAAATTTTTCATTAAAATCTGAATATTACTTTTATTCAATGCAAAATTTCCTTTTTCACTAAACGCTTTTGAAACATATTTATTAAAGTTATTAAAATCCTTTTTCATCAAAAAGGCTTTCGCTGCAAGCAAATAGGCTGTAGATATTCGCTTAAGAGACATAATTGTCCAACAATATGTTTCAACTTCATTCATAGCAGTATCTAGCACCTGGAAAAATTTATTACTCCAATCCAACAGTTCGTCATATTTTTTCTCTTTCTCACATAAAAGCATCATCCCAAAATAAGGATCGGGGTATTTTGGTGATAACTTAATTGCGTTTCTTAATAACTCTTCCCCCAATTTTTTCATATCATTTTCAATGCATTCTACGCCAAACAAATATAAAAATTCAAGGGTAATGGTTGGTAAATTATTTACCTTTTTTATCTCTTTTATCTCTTTTATAATTTTCCATGCCAACTCATTTCTTCTGAAACTGTATCTACCTATTTCCTCAATTTTATATAATTGAATTAAATAATAAATCCTATCTAAAGGTTTATTAGAACTTTTCAATTGTTCCCTTATCAATGTTGCTGTTCTTTCATGTTTCTTCTTTCGCAAATTCCTGGTCCAAATATATCCGTAGTGATAAATTGGAAAATTGGCATGGACTACTTTAGGTTTATATATAGCTTGATTATGTACAACGTTTTGATATTCAACGGTACCTTTTCTAAAAATTATAGGAATCGATGCAACTTCAGTTTTTGTGTGGTCCATATCCATATAACTGATAATGGGCAGATAAACAGTATTAACATCTTTTGGTAGTTTTTTAAGAAACTCTCTAATGTTTTTTATAAAGGATTCTGAAACTTCTTCATCAGCATCGTATCTCATAACCCACTCACAGGTTGGAAACTTCAAAGAATAATTTCGAGCCTCAGAAAAATCATTTTGCCACTCATGAAAGTACAGCTTATCGGTATACTCTTTAACTATCTGGGGCGTTCTATCCATAGAACCTGTATCAACAACAATTATCTCATCTGCCACATCTTTAATAGCCTCTAAGGCACGTCTAATATTAGCCTCTTCATCCTTAACAATCATAGCAACAGATAACAATTTTTCATTATTAGCACTCATACACTTGCCTCCCATTACAAAGCTTATTCTATTATATCATTCTTCTTTTATTTATTATTTCCTTCTACAATTATATAGTTTCGATTTAAAAAGACTCAAAGAGAATCCAAAAAAGTAAAGAAAATAATTAAAGTTATTAGAATTTTAACCGATAAATATAATGAAATATTCCTGGCCAGGAAATAAATCATCTAAGGAAAGGATAACACCAAAATCACATGGAGGTGAAGGTAGAATGAGAATTAACCATAACTTAAACGCTTTAAACGCATGGAGGCAGTTAGATTCAGCTAACAACGCTATGGGAAAATCCCTTGAAAAACTTTCTTCAGGTTTTAGGATCAACCGTGCAGGTGACGATGCAGCTGGTTTGTCAATATCTGAGAAAATGAGAGGACAGATTAGAGGATTAGACATGGCTGTAAAAAATGCTCAAGACTCTATATCCTTAATACAAACAGCGGAAGGAGCATTAACTGAAACACACGCTATTTTGCAAAGAATGAGAGAGTTAGCAGTACAAGCAGCAAACGACACAAACGTTGGTGCAGATAGACAAGCATTGCAAGACGAAGTAACCCAATTAACAGCAGAAATCAATAGAATTGCAAGTGACACCGAGTTTAACACCCAGAAATTATTAGATGGAACCTTTACTAACTCAACTTTCCACATCGGAGCAAACATAGGTCAGAACATTACCTTATCAATCGGAGCTATGAGTGCAGGGGCTTTGGAAATAAATAGTACTAATATGAGTATTGCAAATCAGGCAAGTGCAAATACCGCTATTAGTACTATAAACGCTGCAATAGTGAAAGTTTCTACAGAAAGATCCAAGCTTGGTGCATATCAGAACAGGTTAGAACACACTATAAACAACTTGCAAGTTTCCTCAGAGAATTTAACCGCTGCAGAATCAAGAATCAGAGATGTAGACATGGCAAAAGAAATGATGAACTATACAAAACAACAAATACTATTGCAATCATCGAATGCAATGTTGGCTCAAGCAAACACGGTTCCACAAAACGTCTTGCAATTGTTAAGATAATTGTTTTTATGCCTAAAAAGGGGCTACCGCCCCTTTTTCTTTTATATATTGCTAAAACTAACTAAGTATTTTTTCACCTATATTTTGCTCTAAATTTCATCCTCTATAATTCTTCTCACAAAACTCCAAATACTCCCTTGTTATAACTTTCTTTCATGCATATTTTTACAGCAAAATTATACAATTCAAGTTACTTTTCGATTTTTTGAAGAATTATTTCGATTTTCAAAGAGCATTTTGAATAATTATCCAATATTTTGTTCTTTTTCCTCTTGTCTTATTTTTCTTGAACCCCTTTCGGTGTGTTTCCTTTCGTTAATCGTTACTTTTACCTATTTTTAAAGTTGGTATTCTTTCTCAGCTCCTTTTAACATTATTATCTCTTCATCCATCAAAATTCTATCCACGTCTGTCATATGCTCTTTAATATATGCTATCTCCCTTTTTATCTCTTCTATCTCCTTAGGTATCAACGCAACATTAGCATCTTCCATACCTATCTGCTATACCTTTTGATTATATAAAACATTCGTTTTTGGTTATATAATAAAATTACAACACCTTCCGCTTCTTTCAGGAGGCAGGCTCAATTTTGGACAACGTCCATGGACATATGAGAAGTGCGAGGCGTCGTCGTTTGTCCGATGTTAGCGGAAGTGCCTACTTTTTTCATGGTAAGGAGATAGTCAAACCTGAATTTGGTCCAGGTGGTATACCTAAAGCTGGTTCTACCCCTTGTGATTTTCTGAGGTCTTCCAACAAAGCTTGCGGATCAATTCTCCTTCCAATCATTGCTTGGGACTCTTGGCGTGGTCGTTGAACTTGCTTCCCTCTATACACTATAACTTCACTTATCCCCTCAGCAATTGCTCTTACACATATACCGCGTGCGTAAAAGCGATTGAATTCACCTTCAGCTAGTGTTTCAGGAGCATTCACAGGAACTTTTGCTTTCTTTATTTCTCCACTTCGCAATTTCCTTTCCTCATCTGATTTCATACATTGTTGCTCATTTAACTGAGTAGCTAACCAATCATCGTTGTAACCAGCAATAGCATCTTCAAGAAGTTTAGCCCATTCAGATTGTCCAGTGGAATTCAAACGAGGGCTTATATATAGGGTTCCCTCCTTAACATCCTTTTCCATTTCCTTCAGCATAAATTTGCGTGTTTGCTCATCAAGATTTTTATACTGTATGGCCATGTTATTTCCTCCTCGTATAATATTTTTTAGTCTCTTAAGAAATTCTAAAACACTTATTAAAACATGGTTTTAAAAAATGTTTTTTACAAAGCACCTCCTTTCTCTTTATACGCTTTTATTCAGTATTTGAAATTCTCTTTTACTAATTCACCGAAAAGCGAGACATTTTATGGTATTCTCTAACCCTCATAAAAACCACCTCCCATTTTCAAAATTTTTGGTTCTCTTACAAAAAGTGTGCGTAAAAAAATAAAATATGAACAAATGATTAAATAATCTGGTATCATTTAAAAAAACAATAAAACTGATCCCTACACTTTTCCAAAAGCTACTTTCGTTCCAGGAGAAACTTTTTCAAAATAATTTTCATCCATGATACCTTTGTCAACCGCTGTTTTGATAAAAACACTTGTTGTTAATTTCATTCTCTAACGAAGATCTTTTTTTAGCATTTTGAATGACATCATATACATTATACATTACATCTTTTGGTTCTTCGGTTATATTAGATATTTCCAAAAATATGGCTATTTTCTCCCCTATTTTTTGATTTTCATATTCGATTCTATACTCTTTATGTCATTCTCCAATTTATCCCTATAATAATTTAAATCTTCAATCTTAATCAAAGAGATGTATAGATTTTCTGCTCCTATTTTCTATTTCCTCTTTTATAGCTTTTTGATAAGGTAATTTTTTGAAACTATCTGCGTTTACAGCTTCTTTAATATATTTTAAATTTTTTCTGATATTTCAAAGATCTGCACTACTAAACGAAAAAAATTCAGTTAGCAATAGCAATTGGAGATGTTGATTTTAACTTGATACGCTCTTTAAGTTTTTCTTTTGCTATAAATCGCACCAGGACTTTGCCTTGGGCTTCCTTCAGATTCCACCTCACGATGGATACCCTTGCCTCAACTAGTAGTTCCTGCTACCTGACCCACAATGGACTTTCACCGCTTAGTTATTGAGCATGCTGGGTGCACAAAAAATAAACTGTCTATAAGAGATATTATTTCTCTATTATAGTTAAATTTAATTTTTCCAATTCATCTTTAACTTCCAAATAAGTTGTTCTTTTTGCCTTACTAGAATCAATTTCCACTATTTCTGTTTTGTTGGCTAGTTCTTTGAAAGTTTCTGCAATATTATCTTTATTTACTAATTCACCGTTAACATATATTTCGTCAGATTTTATTGTTATTAATGGTATTTTATCTTCTTCAATTTGATTTCCTAGGCCCTTTGTACCTTGTCCTCCTCCCCCAAGTCCAAATCCTTTAAAAGCAAACCCTATAAAGAATAATAAAGCTATGATTATTAAAATAAGTAAAACAATCAATTTCTTAATAATATCACCCCTTAATTATTGTATAAAAATGGTATTTCTGTAAAATAAATTCGGTCAGCACCGTATTTATTCTGTATTTCCTTTACTGCTTCCAACAACAAATTATATGAATAAAGAAAAACATTATCATCCATCTGTTTTATAGTTATTAGAACTAATTGGGGAATTCCGTTGTTTTTCAAAGAACTTTCTATTTTCTCTTCAAGAATGTTTAATTTACTTTCTCTAGTGTTTTCTGAGGCATACTGCTCATAGGTTATGGAAAAGTCTATTTTCTGGGTGTTTAAGAAAACTTCGGGCTCCTCACCTTGAATGGTTATATCCAGAACAAAGAAGTTCTCTTTTAAAGCTTCGTTTTTTATAAAGTAGTCTAAGTTGATTTCTTTGTTTTCCAATAGTTTTTTTATTCTTTCGAATTCATCTTCACTAATATCTTCTGGTAGTTCCACATCTTCAAAAGCTTTTTCAATGATATTGGATAGCTCTATGTAAAAATTTTTATAAAAAGTATTTTGTTTTTCCAACTTTTCGTTTTTGTTAGCTATTTCTTGAAGAAAGTTTGATTTTTCCTCTAAATCATTTTTAAGTTCGAAATTTTCTTGTGCTAACTCTATACTTTTGTTTGTTGCAACTTCAGCTTTTTCATTGGTTTCAGATATGTTAAATAAAAAAGCGAAAAGAAGTATCAACAGTATATCTACAAAAGGTGTAAGTTCAATTATCGTTCTTTTTTTCATTTCTATCACTCGCAGTCTTGATCATTGTATCTATTATATAATTGTTATCCTCTATTTTATGCGCTAACACTCCTTCTAATACTTTAAATAGTATTGCAAAAAGAAGACCAAAAAATGTCGAAGATAAAGCATTCGCAAAATTTTGAGTTATTACTTCAGAAGTGATTTCTGAAAGTTTCAAAAAAGAGATTACTGTACCCAAAATCCCCAAAAGCGGAAAAATACTAGTTATAGAACCATAATAAGAAAAACACTTGTTAATAGAGCTATTTTCACCTTCGATATATCCAAAGTTATTTTTTGCGTTAGAATTTTTGTACGTATCTCTGAAAAATTCGTAAAGTTCTAAATGTTCTGCCCTGTTAGGTCTTAATTTAGAAGAAAGATTCTTTGATTTAGCAAGAATCCGAAAAAATAAACCGAAGTTTACAACCCCAAAAAAACAATCAACCAATTTACCCAAAAAGAACCAAGAATATTTCCCAAAATAAAATCACCCCTTGTTTAGATTCTATATCTTAGTTAATTCCTAATTTTATCCTTTTTTCCTGAAAAAGGGCTCAATACGTATCCATTTTTCATATAACTAACTTTCATCCCCCATAATTCCTCCTATAAAACTCCTTATAATCCCCTGTTATAACCTTTTCCATCCATTCTTTGTTTTCAAGGTACCAATCTATCGTTATTTTTATACCTTCTTCAAACTTCGTCTCTGGTTCCCAGCCTAACTCTTCTTTTATCTTTCTTGGGTCTATTGCGTATCTTCTGTCATGGCCTAACCTGTCTTTCACATGTTTAATCAAACCTTCGTTTATCTTTTCGTCTTTTGTTTTTTCTTGTAAGTATTCTATTATTATTTTTACTATCTCTATGTTTTCCTTTTCGTTGTGTCCACCTATGTTGTATACTTCTCCACTTCTTCCTTTTTCAAATACAAGCTCTATCGCTTTACAATGATCTTCCACGTACAACCAATCCCTTATCTGTTTCCCATCTCCATACACGGGTAACTCTTTGTGGTTTAATGCGTTGTTTATCATTAGCGGTATGAGCTTTTCTGGGAATTGGTATGGTCCATAGTTGTTAGAACATCTTGTTATGTTCGTATTTAGTCCATATGTGTCGTGGTAAGCCTTTACTATTAGATCTGCACTCGCTTTACTTGCAGAGTAAGGACTGTGTGGATCAAGGGGTGTTTTTTCTGTGAAGTATCCCGTTGGTCCCAACGCTCCATACACTTCATCGGTTGATACTTGTAAGAATTTTTGGTTTTTTCTTTCATCGTAGTATTTTTTGAATACATGCAACAACGTTTGTGTTCCCAGTATGTTTGTTTTTAAAAATATCTGTGGGTCGTGTATCGATCTGTCTACATGACTTTCTGCTGCGAAGTTTATTATCCCTTCTATTTCGTTTTCTTGGTATATCTTTTCCAACAGTTCTATATCGTTTATGTCACCTTTTATGAAGGTGAACCTATTTTTTTCTTCTTCGTTTAATTTGGATAGGTTATCCAAATTCCCTGCATAGGTTAGTTTGTCTAACCCTATTATTTTTTTGTCTTTGTGTTTTCTTAGGTAGTAGTATACGAAATTGCTTCCTATGAATCCAGCTACCCCTGTTACTAGGATACTCAATTCATATCACTCGCAAATCTTAGAATGTATTGACCATATTCAGTCTTTTCATATTCTTTGCCTAATTTAATCAATTCTTCTTTTGTTATCCATTTGTTCCTGTAGGCTATTTCTTCCAAACAAGCGATGTATAAACCAGTTCTTTTTTGAATGGTTCTAACAAAGTCAGCGGCGTTGGCAAGTCCATCGTAAGTGCCGGTGTCTAGCCATGCAAAACCTCTTCCAAGAAGTTCGACTCTCAATTGTTGCTCTTTTAGATACTCTCTGTTTAAATCAGTAATTTCTAATTCTCCTCTTGCAGAAGGTTTCAAATTCTTAGCCTTTTCAATCACAGAGTTATCATAAAAGTACAATCCGGGAATAGCGTAATTTGACTTAGGTTTTGAAGGCTTTTCCTCCAAACTTAAAACATTTCCCTGTTCGTCAAACTCTACAACTCCAAACTCACTGGGATTAGTTACATAATAACCAAATATAACAGCACCTCTTTCCACCTCAGAGGCCTTTTGAAGCTTTGGACCAAAACCTTGACCATAAAACACGTTATCCCCAAGGATTAAACAAACACTGTCTTTACCGATAAAATCTTCGCCAACATTCAAAGCGTCTGCAAGTCCTCTTGGTTTCTCTTGAATCTCGTAATCTATCTTTAGTCCTAAATGACTTCCGTCGTTTAATAGCCTTTTATACATATCAATATATTCTGGATTAGAAATTATTAGAATTTCTCTTATTCCAGAAATCATGAGAACGGATAATGGATAGTAAATCATAGGCTTATCGTAAATAGGCAATAATTGTTTACTTATTCCCTTTGTTATTGGGTAAAGTCTTGTACCATTTCCCCCTGCAAGGATTATGCCTTTCATGGTTTAAACCTCTTATCATTAAAATCATTTTTAAAATAAGAAAACCAAATTAAGTCAACATAATCACCATTTCTATAAACATGTTTTTTAAAAATGGCTTCTTGATTAAATCCATATTTTTTATAAAATCTAATTGCTCTTAAATTCGAACTTAAAACATTTAAATATATCTTATTCAAATTGAGGGTGTAAAAACCATAATTTAGAATTTTATCTGTTGCTAATGAAGCAACATTTAGACCCCAATACTTTTTTCTTGTTACTATTGCATATTCGGCATTTTTGTCTATATAGCTAATATTTTTTAAACTAATGGTTCCGATATATTCATCATTTTCATTTGCAATAGCATAATGTATATTTCTCTTATCTTCCCAAGAAGTCTTGATAAATGAAATCATATTTTCTGTTGGAAAAGGATATCTTGTAAAGAGTAAGTTTCTAGAAATATCTTCATCTTCAGTGAATTCTTTCATATAATCAGCATCTGTTAACTTTAAAGGTCGTAATTTAATATCCATCCTTCAGCGTCACTCCCTTTTGTAAAGAAGTCAATTGATAAAAAATGAATACTGAGAGTAATTAGACTTTATTAAAATAGGTTTTACAACAAAAATAGTAAGTAAATATCTGGAGTAAAATTAAGCTTACCGTTTATTTACCCACACTTTTTGGGAGAGAACCAAAATTTTATTTTTTCTCTTAAGTTAAATATATTGGTATTTTTTTAATTTATCAATACTTACACCAAAGTCTTCAGAAAGTCTAATGTTACTTTCTCTAAATTTGTTTACAATAATCTTTTTGTGTTCTTCTGTAAATTTTGGAATGAAAACATAATTTCTTTTATATAACAATTTACTAAGAATTTTAAAAAAGGAAATTTCGTTATCCCAAGTATTTTTATAGGTAGAAAGTAATACATCAATAACTCTGTTGTTAGGTAATTTTTTTAAAACATTTGTTATTTTCCTTGCTTCAACAATTTCAGCATAATAACCTTCTTTAGTTTTTCTTTTATTTCTAAGATTATTCATTGCTAAAAGATTTTCTAAAATACTACTTTGCACATCGATTATTCGACTTAATTCTTTACAAAAAAAATGTTGATCGTATTTTAAATCTTCGTAAAGCAAAATGTGAATATTTTTCCTACCGAAGATATTAGAATATTCTGTCAAAATATCTGAAAAACGAAAAACTCTGTAAATATCTGCTAGATTATCTATTTCTTTTAATAGAAACTTATTAAAAGAATTTCTTTTTTCATCGTCTTTGAACAAATGATATCTTTCTACGTAGCTTGAATATATTAATTCTGTTTGATTCCTTAAAGTTACAAATATTATAATTTCATCTGCAAAGTTTTCAAAATATGTTTTTAATTTTCTAGGATATAGAAAAGGATCTACTACCTTTTTTTTTGTTTGAATTTCTTTAAAATATGGAATCAAGCATAAGTCTTCATTTGAGATTATATTTAATTTTGTTTCAGAGATATTGACTCTTTCTTGAAACGGAATATCAAAAACAACAGAATTTATTAGAGAGTTTGATAAAATAAATTGTTTCCCTTTTGAATAACGGATAAAATTGGTTTTTCCTAAGTAATTTATTTTCTTTTTTTGATGTAATTTTACAAATACTGCTTCTTGAAGAGTTGTCGTAGCTGTTTTTGGATAACCAATATGTATAACGATTCTTTTCATTTTTTCTCCCTTTCCTTTTCTAAATTATTTAGAAAATAAATCCTTATAATTGTTAATTACTCTTATTACATAATCTACCTCTTCATCTGTCATCCCATCATATATTGGTAAACTTAAGACTTTGTTTGCCATTTCTTCGGTGATGGGGAAATCACCTTTTTTGTACCCAAAATGTTTGTAGGCATTAGAAAGATGCGGTGGTATAGGATAATGAATTTGGGTCCCTATTCCATTTTCTTGTAGATAATTTTGCAATTTATCTCTTTCTTCAGTTTGAACAACAAATAAGTGCCAGACATGATCTGATCCTTTTCTAATTCTTGGTAATATAATTTTTGGGTTGTTTATTTCATTTAAATATTTTAAAGCTATTTTTTCTCTTTCTTTCCTCAATTCGCCATAATGAGATAGTTTGACATTTAGCAAAGTTGCTTGAATCTCATCCAAACGAGAATTTACTCCTTCTATCTCATTGTAGTATTTTTTTTGACTTCCATAATTTCTCAACATTTTAACTTTCTCAGCAATTTCTTTATTATCTGTTACTATCGCTCCACCGTCGCCAAAAGCACCCAAGTTTTTAGTAGGATAAAAGCTAAAACAACCTATATCGCCAAATGTTCCCGTTGTTTGATTTTCAAATTTTGCTCCATGACTTTGAGCACAATCTTCTAATAAGTATAAACTGTATTTTGTGGCTATACTTTTTATTTTATTCATATTAGCCGCTTGACCGTATAAATGGACTGCCATTATAGCCTTTGTCTTGCCCGTTATCTTTGCTTCTATCTTATCCGTATCTATGTTGTAATATTCATCCGGTTCAATAAAGACGGGGGTTGCATCATTTTCAGTAATCCCCAATACTGTAGCTATGTAAGTATTCGCAGGTACTATTATTTCATCCCCTTCTCCTAAATTTAGTGCTCTAACTGCTAATATTAAGGCATCTAATCCCGAATTAACCCCTACACAATACGAAGAACCTATAAAATTTGCAAAATTATTTTCAAACCTTTTTACATTTTCTCCCAAAATGTACCAACCAGATTCCAACACATCAATAGCTGCTTTGTCGTATTCACTCTTATATTTTTCGTATCCTCTTTTCAGTTCATTAAAGTTTATTTTCATCTTTCCAATAACCTTCTTTCACTAATTTTAAAAAATTGTTGTAATCTCTGATGTAATCACTTTCATCATAATAATCAGATGCTGCAACACATAACACTGAATTTTCCTTTATCCAATACATATCATGCCAAATCCCTTTTCCTACCAATAAACCCTTTTCAGGAGAGTTCAACAAAAACTCCTTTTTCCCCTTGCCATCGTCTAAAATGACGTTTATTTTCCCATAAGGACACCAAAGAAGTTGATTTAATTCTCTATGAGCATGCCCACCTCGTTTTGTTCCAACAGGAACATAGTAGGTATAGTATATCCTTTTTATTTCAAAAGGTATGTTTTGGTTTGATTCAAAAAAAGAAAGGAAACCTATTTCTATTCTGCCTATTTGTTTAAAAGTAATTAGTTTATACATATTGATTGCCTCTACGCTCTTAATTTTTTAAGAAAGCCAGTTTTTTAACATAAAGAAGTTGCCGATATTTAATTCAAAAATTTTTAAGTGCCATTTCGGTTAGCAAAAAATTAATACTAATTTCAAACTAGCGAATATGTAATAAATTAATTTAATCTTAAAAAGAGCACACTCTAACCATTTCAATGAAAGTTTAACAAAATTCATAACAATTTTATAAGTTCGTTTTCTTGTTCTTTCGATAAATATTTACTACAATTCTTAAGTATGTATGAAATCATTTTTGTTTTTTCTTCTGGATTTTTGCAAATTTTTACTGAATAGATGGCACGTCCGAAGTAATTAAAATAAGCAATTTTTCTTTCTTTTTCATTTAAAAGATGCTCGTAATTCAACAGAATTTTATGTAATCCGATTATTCTTCTAAAACTTCCTATATGCTTAGATGTAACATTGTTACTATGTTCGTATCTAAATGATAGATCCTTGAAAACAAACTTTGGCTTAGAAATATTTACTAGTTTTAAGTAAATATAATAATCATAACCGTATAAACCTTTTTGAGATAGAAACTCGTCCTTGTCGTTAAGATAATCAATTTTCATTAAGTTTTCTTTATTAAATAGTACATTGGAATCTGTTCCTACATAATTTCCTTTTATAACTAAAAATTTTAATAAATCTTCTTTATTCAACTTGTTAGGATCTAATTCGAAATTATTCCAAATTTTCTTCAAATAATTTGAAACTATATTCTCGTCGGTTATATAAGTAAAATCATTTACTATAAAAGAATATTTATAAACATCATTTATTCGTGAAATTTCCACGGCATAACTTTCATATAATCCATCGTCTTGATGAACAACTTTAACAAAATCTCCGTTAGCCTTCTTCAATAATTCTTTTGTAGTTTGCAATCCCCCAAGATTTATGTTATTTCTAAATAATTTTATATTCTGAAATCGTTTTTGATATTTACTAAGTATTTTATAACTATTATCAGTTGATGCATCATCAATGACTATTATTTCATATGGTTCAATTTTTTGCTTTAAGATCGAACTTAATGATTTTTCTATAAACTTTTCACCATTGTATACAGGCATCACATAACTTATTTTCAAATCATTAACATTTTTTTTTAGATAATTGATAGATAAATCCTTCTTTGGATAAGAAATAATTTCTTCGATTTCATATATTTGCTGCTCCAACGTGTAATTATCTTCGATAAACCTACGGTAACTTTCTGAGTCGTAAGTTTCTTCTGTTACTTTTTCTACCGCTTCATCGATTGTGTTATATATAAGCTCATTAGGCCATAACGTTTTGGCACCGTCAAAATTATGAATTATTGGTTTTATTCCCCTTGCCATTGCTTCGGCAATGTTGTAACCAAAGCTTTCATGTATGCTTGTTGATATTATGTAGTTTTTGTCTTCTAAAAATTTTTCTACTTCTCTTATCCAGCCATGCAAAATGAAATTGTTTTCCATTTTCATTTCTTTCTTTATGTATTCAAAGTATACTTTGTACCTCGAGTCTTGAAAATCTCCTGCAATGTGTAGTTTATATTTGTTATCTATTTCTTTTAATTTACTTATTATTTGAATCCAAGCTGCCGGATTCTTTTTGTAGTTTATATGAGCTAACACAGCTAAGTTGTATCCTGGTTTGTGTAAAGAGAATTTGAATTTGTCTAAGTTAACCCCGTTGTAAACAATTTCTTCTTTGCATGATTGAAGATCAAGGTTAGAGTGTAATTGGTGAAATGTTAGTTTCATAGAATGTGCAACAAAGATCAATCGATCGATATTTCTCCAATTTATTTTTTCAGGCATGTCCGTAAAGGCTTCGTAACTATGCAATCTACAAATAACTTTTTTATTTGCTATTTCAGAGACTTTGTTTGTTGCAAATACTGCTAAGTCATTTGCCCATTCGAGCCAGACTATGTCCGCCCATTTTATCGCTTGCGTTATTTCATTTGCGTCTGTTGATACTACGAGTTTGACATCGTATCCCAGCGAGAAGGTTTCTACTATGTCTTTTAGGAAGTTGTCTAAGCCAGGTAAGCAAAGAAAGGCTATCTTCGTATCTCTTTTTATCTTGTTTCTTATTTCTAAGAACTTCTTTTTCATTTGTGGGTTATCAGTCTGTTGAGCTGCTTTTAGATAAAATCTTAAAGATGCTAGTTTGCTTCTGTTTTTGAATTCTATGTCTCCTAAGAGGTCATAAATTGCCCAGTCTTTGTCGTGTATCCTCATCAGGTATCTCCATGCTTGGCTTTCTTGGTTCATTTCTTTTAGTAGATACCCATAGTTGAATAATAGGTCTGAGTCAACAGGGTTTATTGTTAATCCTTTTTCGAATTGTTCTTTGGCTTTTTCGAGTTCTTTTTTGTTGAAGTGTATTAGTCCTTTTAAGTTGTATTTTTTCGGGTCATCATCGGATATTTTTTCTATTTGTTCTTGAGCTTTGTTTATTTCTCCTTCGTTTATCAATTCAAAGATTTCTTCGTACATAGGAATCCTCCTTGGCTTTTGAAGTTGTCTTTAGAAGTTCTAAAACTTGATAAATAGCGCCCCTTCGCCCCGCAGCCCACCCTCCAAAGAAAGGACTCTGGCCCTTTTCATCCCACAGCCCGCCCTTTAAGGATGATAGTATTTTATTGCCTTTTAATATTTCTTTTTAAGTAATTGTTTATCCTATTTTTATCGACTGAAATTGAGGGATTTTTAGCAGAGTTTTCCGAAAGTGATATTTTTGCCAAAAATTTTTGCTAAAAACTGTTGCTTTTAATTTTTAGTATGGTATAATATTTGTAAGATTTTTATATGTTTTGGTTATTGGTATAAGGGTTCCATTAACAGGGCTTTTTGCCCGGAGGAGGAAGGGTCATGGCAGAGGAAAAAAAGAAAAAGAAAGATAAGCCAAAAGATAAACCAAAGAAGTAGTTAAGTGATATTGATCGGAATGAAGGCAGATAATTATTTATCTGCCTTCTACTTTTTATTAGCGCCCTTTCACCCCGCTCCCCACCCTTCTAATGAAGGGGCCTGCGGCTCCTTAGACCTTGTGGGAGAGGACTTCGTCCTGTACCCCTTTGAAAATCAAAAACTTATTTTTAAAAATTATAAAGTTTCTAAAATAATCATTCTATCTACATTTGCGCCCCTTCGCCCCGCAGCCCACCCTCTAAGGATGAGCAAAAGGCTTTCCCTTTCACCCTGCAGCCCGCCCACTGCAGCTCCCTGTTGACTTCTTAGGTAAAATTGCGTATAATATTATATATACGTATGCCTAAGGAGGAAGTTTTATGTATTTTTTTAATAATCTTTCGGATATTAAAGGGCGGGAAGAGGAGTTTTTTAATAAGGAGATTAGTATAAAAGGCAAAATTTTTTATGTTGATGAGGCAAAGGATTTTTATTATTTGTTTGTTACTGATTATAGCTATTCTTTTTTGTGTAAGTCAGAAAGCGGGAAAACGCCCCGAACGGGGTCAAGGAAAGATGAGTGGTTTAGATTTGAAGGGGTATTAGAGTACGATAGTGAAATGGGGAGTTATTGTTTGAAGGTAGACACAATAAAAGTTGCTGTTCCATTATCTTGGCACGATCTTTCGGTAGAAAAGAGAGTTGAACTTCATGCGCATTCAAAGATGAGCTCAAAGTTGTCCATATTGGATATGGAGGAGTTAGTGGATGCTGTTTCTTCGTTTGGACAAAAGGCGGTTGCCATTACGGATAACGAGAATGTGCAGATGATTCCTTATTTCTATGAGTATGCTAAGAAGAAGGGGGTAAAAGCAATTTTTGGTTGTGAGCTGAATGTGCACGATGAGAGAAGAGGGATCGTAAAACACGTGAATGTGCTGGTTAAGAATAAAGAGGGGTTGAAGAATCTTTATAAAATAGTATCGATTTCACATATGAACGTTGTGAATAAAAGTGCGATAATTTCACTTTCTGATTTGAAGAATTTAAGAAAAGGGCTACTTTTGGGTTCTTCACTTGATGGATTTTTGCTTTACGACTTTCTGAATAAGTATTCTACTGATGATTTAAAGGAATGGGTAACTTTTTTTGATTATATAGAGCTTTTCCCGATGGATTGTTATAACGATTTGTGTTTGGAGAAGGGTAAGATTATCGATTATTCTAAAACAGTGTATGAGATTGCAAAAGCTTTCAAAAAGCTTGTTGTTATGTCGGGAGATGTTCATTATTTGAGAGAAGAAGATCGAGAGTATTTAAACGCTATGATCGTTGGTACCTCTACAAAGAGTAAACCAAGGAAGACTACGCGAAGTGTTAATTATTTTAGAAGCACTTCTCAGATGTACGATGCGGCATTTGAGATCTTTAAAAAGCACGGCATTGCAAAAGAAATCGTTGTGAAAAATCCGAATAAAATCGCTGGTGAGGTAGAGGAGTTTGCCCCTTTTGATTTTAAATTGAAGGCGCCTATTATCCCTTCTGCCGACCAAAATTTGAGAGATATCGTTTATAACAACGCAAAAAAGATGTATGGAGAAAAGTTGCACCGTATAATTATAGATAGGATAGAGAAGGAATTGAAAAGTATAATAGATAACGGGTATGCTGTGATATTTTTGATCTCAGCCGATATGGTCAAGAAGTCTTTAGAGATGGGCTATCCGATCGGTTCGAGGGGGTCAGTTGGTTCTTCGCTCGTCGCTTTTCTTTTGGGGATAACGGAGGTTAATCCTTTGCCTCCACATTATTTTTGTGAGAGTTGTGGGTTTATAGAGTTCAGTGAGGATTTAAACTTGAGTGGTTTTGATTTAAAAGAGAAGTCATGCCCAAATTGTGGTGCGATTTTGAACTCCGATGGGCATAATATAAGGTTTGAGGTTTTTATGGGGTATTCTGGTGAGAAGATCCCAGATATAGACGTGAATTTTTCGGCTGAGATATTCAACGATATACAAAGGTTCTTGGAAGAGAAATTTGGTAGGAACTATTGTTACAAGGCAGGTACGATAAGTACCATCTCGAGGTACAACGCTTTGAAGATGGCGTTCAATTATTTCAAGGATGAAGATATGAATTTTGCACATCTTTTCTGGGTTTCTCAAAAAATAAAAGGGACAAAGTTGAATACAGGTCAACATCCATCGGCTATGATAATAATCCCTCAAGAGTACGATGTTCACGATTTTACTCCTTATCAATATTCTGCAAATTCTCCTGAGATTGGTATTGTTACGACACATTACGATTTTAAGGCTTTAGAAAATGATTTGCTGAAAATAGATGTGTTGTCACATGATGGTCCAACCTTTTTAAAAATGCTTAAGGATTTAACCGGTTACGATTACAACAATATTTCGATGCACGATGAGCGGGTTCTTTCACTTTTCTCTTCTACAAAGGAGTTGGGAGTGGATCTTTCAGAGATAGGTACGGAGATTGGAACGTTGGGTGTACCGGAAGTTTGGACACCTTTTTCCCACAAGATGCTCACCGAGACAAGGCCCAAAACTTTTTACGATCTGTGTAGGACGAATTCACTTGCACACGGAACGGATATTTGGTTCAACAACGCCCGCGAGATAGTTTTGAAGAATGTTGCAGGTATCGATCAGATCGTTAGCTGCAGAGACGATATTTTGACAACGCTTGAGTATTTTGGAGTGGAACCAAAAACGGCCTTTATGATCATGGAAAAAGTGAGAAAGGGGAAAGAGCTTACAGAGAAAGAACTGAAGGCGATAGATGATTCAGAAGCTCCCGAATGGTACCTTGATTCTTTGAAGAAGATTCATTATCTATTCCCAAAGGCCCATGCGGTTGCCTACATGATAATGGCGTGCAAGATAGCGTTTTACAAGCTTTATCATCCTCTTGAGTTTTACAGCGTTTATTTCACTATCAGAACGAGGTTTTTTGATATTGATATTATAATGGATGAAGCATTGACGGTTCAGACGATTACGAAGCTTTCAAAAAAGGAATTCCAACATAATTACGAAGAGTCCAATTTTTATTCCACGCTTAAAACCGCCTACGAGATGAGAAAGAGAGGTTTTGGCTTTTTAAGACCGGATCTTTACAAGAGTGAAGCAAAGGTTTTTAAAATTGAAGGGGAATATTTGAGGATTCCTCTGACCAAAGTGAGAAATATTGGTAGTAAGAATGCCCAGCGGATCTTGAAGGAAAGGGGAGAAGCTATAACCGAGAATATAGAACTTTTTTGAGATATTTCATTTCTCCTCGAATTTTTCTAATACTTCTTTATGGTATAAATCGAGGACATATTTAAAATCCGCAGCACGCCTTAATATCATCATTTCGTATTCATCTTTAAAACTTTCTGATTCACTATATACACATATGCCTTTTAAAGCTTCAGTCTGGAATACAGAATGAGTTTCTTGTAAAAATACCAGATCTAATTTGTAAGGTTTAAATAATTCTTCTAATTCATTGTATATACTTGCATAAAGCTTGTATCTGTGCTTTATACTATCCAAATCAAACAAAAAAACTATTCCCACATCTATGTCTGTGAGAGGATCATCTATTTTTATATTGTAATCATCATTGTTTTTTAGCAACTGATAAGCCTTTTCTTTCTGCGAGCCGAACAAATAAACTAACCCTATTTTATATTTTTTACACAAATCTTTTAGGAATTCTAATTTGTCCTGAACCATGTTGTTCACCTACTTAATTCGACTGTATTTAAATCTTATACTGTCTTGGGAAACTTTAAAACGATAGATGTAGCGCCCTTTCACCCCGCTCCCCACCCATGAGGAAAAGTATCTTTATTAGCGCTTCTTCGCCCCGCTGCTCGCCCATAAGAGGAGTAAATTGTTTTCTTTGCTAATTTAATTATACCATATTTTTTGAAGGTGTGTTATCTTATCATATGACTCTCGTATAATAGCTTTTATAGCGCCCTTCCCCCCCCGCTCCCCCTTTTTTAGGAAGGGACCTCCTTTCCCTAACCGCGAGGATTGGGAGGGCTCCGCCCTGTGACCCTTTTAAAATTAAAATCTTATTTTTGAAAGAGGAACTTTTTTTGTATGCTGTGCTTAGTCTTTATTAGCGCCCTTTCACCCCGCTCCCCACCCGTGAGGAAAAGTATCTTTGTTAGCGCCTCTTCGCTCCGCTCCCCGCCCATCACAATTGGCTCTTTTTTGGCTCAAAAGTTTCTCTTAACTGAATCTACCGTCATCTTTCGATTGTTGCAGTTTGTGAACATTTTTCTCAAGCCATCCAATTTTAACTCCCTCATTAGTGGTGAATTCTGGTAAGTAGGGTTTTATATCCAAAACAGGGGTACCATCAATTATTTCTACATTTTGAATCTCCAGTATATTCTTTTCTACTTTTATTAACTTAACAACTGATAAAACAATGGGAATGAACTATGCCAATGGGATTGTATCTAATTTCAATCATACTTTTAGCTCCTTTCAAACTAATATTATCACATAAAAAGAAATTAATACAAATTTAATAAAGTTATGATATTATATTAATGTTACGTTTTTCATTTTCAAAAAAATCAAACATTAGGAGGGATCGGTATGAAAAAGATAGTGGTTTCTTTATTCGCTTTAATAGTTTTAACTGCGGTTGTTTTTTCGGCTCCTTTAGGGTTAGGTGTAAAAGTTGGTGAACCAACGGGTTTGTATATAAGGAGTTATACTAGTTCAACGAGTTTCGCCGGTATCACGGCTGCCTGGTCTTTTACCCACGACAGTTTCACTATACAGGCAGATTTTAACGGTGTTTCTCCAAATCTTTTTGGTGATATTGATTTTAGCTATGGTGCAGGTATTCATCTTGGTGTAAAAGACGATTTAAATTTAGGAATACGCTTCCCATTGGGTTTGAATTTTGCTATTCCTGAAACTCCATTGATCACATTTTTAGAAATTGCACCAGGTTTTAAAGTTACCCCTGAAACAAACTTTGATTTAAGCGGAGGATTAGGTTTATTTTATACTTTTTAATGTGCATTCTTCTTTTAATTTGACATAATTATCAGTTTATGATATAATAAGTTGACAAGAAATATAGATTAAGGAGTGTTAGACGTGAAACAAGGTATTCATCCAGAAATGAAGCTTATAACCGTAAAATGCGCCTGTGGCGCTGAACATACTATGTATTCAACAGTTGACAATTTCAGATTAGATGTCTGCTCTGAATGTCATCCTTTCTACAAAGGAGAATTAGGTTCACAAATATTGGATACAGAAGGTAGAGTTCAGAAGTTTAAGAACAAATACAAAGATTTTCTTGAAAACTAAAAATCTCTAATTTTCTTGTTGGGGGGGATTTATTAGAGTTAAGGAATAAAAGTATCAAGAGATGAAAAGCGTTATCCAGTTGGTCCTTGCTATTGGTAAATTTTTACTAATATCCAGCTGGAAACATAACAAAAAATCTCGGAGGTGAAAACCAACGCCTGGACCCAGGCCATCCTTTTATGAAGGGTGATATCACGACTTAGCAAGGTTCTCGTGATTAAGAAAAAAGGGCAAGGTAATTATTTTGGTAAATGAAAGTTTAGCAACAGGGGATTCTGTGAAAGGTAAAGTAGTCGATATCAAAAAGTTTGGTGCTTTTTTGGAACTTGAAAATGGTGAAGAAGGATTTGTACACATTTCAAAGATTTCAAAAAAGTATGTAAGAGAGATATCCAATTTTTTAAAAATTGGTGATGAAGTTCAAGGAAAAGTCATAGGAAGAACAAAAGATGGAAAGTATGAGCTGTCTTTAAAGGATTATGACGAGCAAAAAGAGGATACGGGAAAATCACACAATTTTGAAAAAAGATTGAACCAGTATCTAAAAGACAGCGAAAAGAAGATATCCGAGTATAAAAAGCACCTAGATAAGAAAAAGAATACACGAAGAAGATAATTAATTATAGGTTATGTATATATAGGATAACAACCGAGAGGGAGATTTTCTCCCTCTCAATTATTTTTTATGTCTTAAAAAATCTAAACTTAGACCTTTTCTTTTTAAAGTAACAAACTTTGTGGTAAAATAATTGAGAAAGAGGGGAGCGGACTGCGGCAAGTCTCCTTCCTTGGATGTATAGGAAGTGAGAAGAGGTAGTTCTCCTACCTTGGATGTGTGGGAAGCGAGGAGAGGTAGCTCTCCTTCCTTAGAAGGGCGGGGAGCGGGGCGAAGGGGCGCTAAAATAAGTTTTAAAGTGTCTACAAACAAGTACTATAATAAAGATCTAAGGAGGATTAGCATTTGAGTACTTATACAAGAATAAAAGGTACTAAGGACATTTTTGGCGAAGAAGTTAAGTACTGGGAATACATTGAAAATACCGCAAAGAAACTGTTTAAAATATACGGGTACAAAGAGATACGAACCCCATTAATTGAAAAAACCGAACTTTTTAGCAGAGGAATAGGCCAAGAAACAGATATTGTTCAAAAAGAAATGTACACTTTTGATGATAAAAAAGGAAGGTCACTAACTTTAAGACCCGAAGGAACCGCTTCGGTAGCAAGAGCTTATATAGAAAACTCTTTAATAACGTTTGGATCTCCTCAAAAACTATTTTACATAGGTCCTATGTTCAGATATGAAAAACCTCAAGCCGGGCGTTATAGGGAGTTTTATCAAATAGGGGCGGAGATTTTTGGAACAGACCATCCTTTAGCTGATGCAGAATTAATCACATTTGTCTACGATTTCTTCAATAAGCTAAAATTGAGCAATTTTAAAGTGAAAATCAACAACATAGGCACCTTTGAAAGTAGGGAAAAATACAAAGAAGTATTGAAAACGTATTATCAACCATTGTTACCCAACCTATGTGAAGATTGTCAAAGACGGTTCAACACGAATATTATGAGGTTGTTGGACTGTAAAATCGACGTGGAAGCGGCAAAAAACGCTCCTTCCATCTTAGATTATTTAGACGAAGAAAGTCGCGAACATTTCAACAATCTCCAAAAATATTTGAAGGCTTACAATGTACCTTATCAAGTTGATCCAAAGATCGTTAGAGGTTTAGATTATTACACAAAAACGGCCTTTGAGGTAGAACATTCTGATATGGGTGAACAAGCTGTCATAGCAGGTGGTGGTAGATACGACGATCTCGTCGAACAGTTAGGGGGTCCTAAAACTCCTGGGGTCGGTTTCGCTATAGGGATTGAAAGAGTAATAGAAGCATTAAAAAGAGAGAATGTCGAGGTTGAAAGTGAAAGTAAAATAGATGTTTACGTGGCTTTTCAAGGTGAAAAGGGTGAAATGGCAGCTGTTACTTTATCAAAAGAACTAAGAAAGAAAGGCATAAATACTTATCTAAATATATCGAAAAGAAATTTATCAGGGCAATTTAAACATGCCAACCGATTAAACGCTAAATATGTGGTTGTAATAGGAGAGGAAGAAATTTCTAGAGATATTGTCACAATAAAGAATATGAAAAGCGGAGAACAGACCCAGATTGAAAGAAATTGGGTGTCTGAAATCATTGTGGAAAAGCTTAGAGAAGAATAAAGACTTTTTTAACTGGAGGAAATAGAATGATTTTGCTGAGACCTTTTATTATTTTTATAACCTTTGTATTGTCATACATACCCGTCCTGCAATTCGTTGGATTGGCGTTATTATTTTTTATTTATCACGTTTTGATTAGAAATAGAAATCTTCATATTGAACGAATGAAGAAGGTCTATGAAACAAATAATTTAACCTTTCCAGATATAAAAGAGAAGAGCCCCATAATTTGGTTTATTTTGTACATGGTTTCTTTTTTGGTACTGAATGTTTTCTATCTATACTTGATACAACAAGTAGCAACTTTAACATTGGAAGAAATACAAACGTTCACCCTACCTAGTTGGCAAATTTATTTGCTTTTAGGAAGTTTTATATTAAGCTGGATCTCTTATGCCAGTATGATAAATAGGATTGACAAAGACCAATGGCAACTTCAAGAATCTGAAATTAGCAACAAAATAGTTAAAAATCGTTTCATCAAATTGAGAGACGGAAACGTCGTCATGTTATTGAGAATTATTACCCTTGATGTATACCAGTGGTTTCTTTTGTTTTTCTTAATAAGAGAAACAACGATACATTATTTTGAGGATGGAACCGCTACGGGAAGGTATCTTGAACTGATCAAAAAAGATGAGAAAGAAACACAAAACGAAACTTCAACAAATGGCGCAGCCGAGAAACCCGCACAAGAGGACCCTTATGAAAAAATAATCAATCAAATTAAAAATGTAGGGGAAGACGAAAGATATAGTACTATTTTTTCTCATGTTACGTCTATACCAGACAAAAAGAAAGCCGAAGAGATATTAGAAAAGTTACTAGAAGATGGTTATATAAAAGAAGAAGAATACAAAAAGCTCCAACAATTTTTATAATCTTTGTGGGGTGGGCAGCGGGGCGAAGGAACGCTATATAAAGAATTATAGAATATTTTTATAGGATCTTAATGGGGAACCCCCTTAACGTTTGGAGGCGATATCAACTATGTTTGTCCCACTATCCGGTGCAGATATTACTGACTTAGAAAAACGAACCATTATGGATGTTTTGAATTCTGAAAGACTTGCTTTGGGCCCTTATTTAGAAAAGTTTCAAGAAATAATAAAAGAATACACTGGTACGAAATATGCTCTAGCTGTAAACAGCGGGACATCAGCCTTACATTTGATTTTAAGGGCCTTAGATTTTCAACAAAATCAAAAAATGATCGTAACACCTTTCACTTTTATTTCTTCAGCTAACGTGGCTTTGTTTGAGAAAGGAGTACCGGTCTTCGTTGATATAGATCCTCATACTTACAACTTATCCGTTAAAAATTTAAAGGAGTTCATAGACAAAGATTACAAAGACGACGTTACGACCTTTATGGGTGTGGATATTTTTGGAGTTCCCTTGAAATGGGATGAGATACTTGAGATTCTTCCAGATGAAATTAAAATAATTGAAGATTCTTGCGAAGCCCTAGGTGGAGAATATAAAGGGCGTAAATTAGGAACTTTTGGAAAGGCTGGTACATACGCCTTTTACCCAAATAAGCAGATAACCACCGGTGAAGGCGGGGTTATCGTTACTGATGATGAAGAAATATTTGAGTTATGTAAGTCCATGTGTAACCAAGGTAGAGGTAAAAGTGGTGAATGGCTGATAAGTGAAAGGCTCGGATACAATTATCGCATGGATGAATTGTCTGCGGCACTTGGTTTTGCTCAAATGAAACGGATAGAAGAAATAAGTTCAAAAAGAAAAGAGAAGGCTATGAATTATTTTGGTTTGTTCAAAAATGAAGAAAGAGTAGTTCTACCTTTCATTCCTCAAGAAGTTACTTCTCAAAGTTGGTTTGTCTTCGTTTTGAGATTGAACTTAGATTGGGTATCAGAGTTAATTAATATACCTACATGGGTTAGAAATTTTGATCTACCAATAAAAATTGAAGGACAACAAAATCGAAAAGAATGGAAAGAATTAATAAATAAGATTAGAAATATCTTACAAACCTTCTTAAAAAAATTGAGTGAAAAGGGCGTTGAATCCAAAAATTACTTTTACCCTGTTCACCTACAACCTTTTTATAGAAAAATGTTCGGTTATGAAGAAGGAGATTACCCTGTTACAGAGCTAATCTCATCTTTAACTTTTGCGATCCCATTTTTCTCCAATATCAGTCTTGAACAACAGAATTACGTATATCAAATAATAACAAAAAGCTTAACGGAGATGAAAGATGAAACATTTGTCTAAAAGATCTTTTAGATTGATGATAATAGACTATATTTTGTTTTTCCTCGCTTACATTGTAGCAATGTTCATAAGGTTTCAGTTTGACTTTGCAGAGATGAGAGAGTATATCTCCCCCATCTTTTTCTTTCCTTTGATTATGGTAATTGTTTTTTATTACTCTGGAATATATAGATACATTTGGAGATTTGCCACTCTTAACGAATTAAGACCTGTATTTAACAGTGGTTTCATAGGTTTCCTTATCAACTTTTTTGTTTTTGAGTTTGTAAGAAGATATATAAGCGACATTTTCACTCTTCCTTTCAGTGTGGCAGCAACCGCATCGGTGGTTGGAGTGGTCTTTGTTTCAGCTAGTAGGATATATTGGTTTTCAAGGTATTCTCGAAATTATAAAAAACAAGTAGACGGAATTAAAAATGTTCTTATAATAGGAGCAGGCGATGCAGGAACTGAATTGTTGGGAGAGTACGAGAGGCATCCAGAAGAGGGATCAGTTGTAGGATTTTTGGACGATGACCCAGAAAAGATAGGAAGAAATATTCGAGGCTATCCCGTACTGGGGAAGATAAATCAAGTTATGGATTTTGTTGAAAAATACAACGTTGAAGAGGTTTTAATAGCTATTCCCAGTGCTTCATCTGATCAGATAAAAAAAATCATAGATTATGTTGATACAACAAAGGTTAGGTTAAAAACTTTACCGGGAATCTTGGAAATTTTAGATAACAAGTTATCACTTGGCTTTCTACGAGAGGTTGATATTTCTGATTTGTTAGGTAGAAAGGAAGTTAGTGTCGATTTAAAAGAGATCAAAGATTACATAAAAGGCAAAAAAATACTGGTTACAGGTGCAGGAGGAAGTATAGGCTCTGAAATATGTAGACAGGTTTTACCAATGGGGCCTAAAGCTCTTTTCTTACTTGGAAAAGGGGAAAACAGTATTTTTGAAATATCAAATGAATTGAGAGACAAGTTCTCAGATGCGTTTATAGAAGAAATTATCGCGGATGTGTCCGATGAAAATAGAATGAGGTATTTATTTTCAAAATATAAATTTGATGTTGTTTTTCATGCCGCTGCCCATAAACATGTTCCCCTCATGCAAAAAAACCCAACTGAGGCCTTCAGAGTCAACACAATTGGGACTTACACTGTTGCAAAACTTTCAGGAGAATATAATGTAGAAAGATTTGTATTTATCTCCACCGACAAAGCCATCAAACCAACATCCATAATGGGTGCTTCAAAGAGACTGGGGGAAATTATAGTAAAGACATTGTCCAACTTTTATCAAACAAAGTATGGAATAGTAAGGTTCGGGAACGTTTTAGGAAGTAGAGGGAGTGTAATTCCAATTTTCAAAGAACAGATACAAAAGGGTGGTCCTGTTACCGTCACACACCCAAATATGAAAAGGTATTTCATGACCATTCCGGAGGCTGTCTCTTTAGTATTACAATGTGGACAGTTTGCTCAAAAGGCTGAAATATTTGTTTTAGAAATGGGGGAGCCTGTCAATATTGACCGATTAGCCAGGGATTTGATCAGACTTTCCGGGTATATCCCTGACCAAGACATAAAAATAGTTTACACAGGAATCAGACCTGGTGAGAAATTATACGAAGAAATATTTTTAGAAGATGAAGATTACAAAAAAACTAAAAACAGACGAATCTTTATTTCAAAATCTAATAATCATGAAATAAATAAAGAGAAACTAAATGAATTGATAGAGCGAATAAATATTATGATAAAAAATAACGATTACAATAGTGCTATTGATATAATAAAAGATCACATACCTGATTCAAATATATCAAAGATCAGCGAAGAGTCGCTAACAACTACAACAATCAAACAAGGAGGCAAAAAGTTATGAAAGCATTAATACTCTGTGCAGGAAAAGGAACAAGACTACGACCACTAACCTTCACAAACGCTAAACCATTGATACCAATAGCTAACAAACCAACCATCATGTACAGCTTAGAAAAAATAAGAGATGCAGGGGTTACAGAGATCGGTTTGGTAGTAAATTCAGAAAATATAGAGGATTTTAAAAACGTCTTGGGAGACGGTAGTCAATTGGGTATAAAATTATCTTATATTATACAAGAACACCCCAAGGGCTTGGCTCATGCGGTGAAGGTTTCAAAAGAATTCCTTGATAACGACGACTTTATAATGTATTTAGGGGATAATCTTGTAAATTTTGACCTTAAAAATTTTATAGACCAGTTTAATCAAGGAAATTATGAATCTTTTATTCTCTTGACTTCCGTCGATAATCCTTCACAATTTGGAATAGCGGTGATGGAAGACTCGAAAGTGACAAAAGTTGTCGAAAAACCAAAAGATGCTCCATCGAATCTTGCAATAATTGGGGTTTACATATTTACCCCAAAGGTTTTTGAGGCAATTGAACATATTCAACCTTCCTGGAGAGGAGAACTTGAAATAACTGATGCCATTCAATGGTTAATAGATAATTCAAACAACGTCGGAGCTCACATTGTAGAAGGATGGTGGAAAGATACAGGGAAACCTGAAGACTTAATTGAAGCAAATAGAACTATTCTTAGCACCTTAAAAGAGCAAAAAATAGAAGGAGAAATAAGGTCTGATTCTTCAGTCCAAGGAATGGTACACATAGGGAAAAATACAAAGATAATGAACTCTATCGTCAGAGGACCAGTAATAATTGGAGAAGACGTTACAATAAGTAATGCGTACATAGGGCCATATACAAGCATCGGTGACAGCGCCTATATAAATTCTTCAGAGATTGAGAACAGTATAATCTTAAGTTATGCAAATATTTCAAATGTGTATATAAGGATAGAATCATCTATTATAGGGGAAAATTCAAAGATTTATTCAGCAGAAAGGAAACCATATTCACTAAAATTGGTGATAGGTGATTACAGCAACATACAAATACCAAAATAATAGATAATATCTTGGGGGTGTAAATAATAGACGACAAAATAGAAATAATAACTGAACTTTGGAATAAACTGTATTCTGATAACCATAAATTGGAAATTCTCTTAGACTTTTTAAAATCAAAAAAAGATTCTTTCACCTATACACCAAACGATAAATTTTGGTATAAGAAAGGTTTGGTCTATTCAACTTACGTTGATCTTTTCGCTGGTGATTTTGACAAAATGAAAGATAAATTAGATTATTTGAGTAATTTAGGTGTAACTATATTATGGCTTCTTCCCATTTTACAGTCTCCAATGAAAGACCAAGGGTTCGATATTTCTGATTTTTACAAAGTTCGAGATGAATTAGGCGGCAATGAAAGTTTTTTTGAATTCATCAAACTTGCCCACGAAAAAGGTATAAAGATCATTTTTGATGTCGCAATAAACCATACTTCTGACGAGCATCCATGGTTTCAGGAGGCAAAAAGATCAAAAGATTCTAAGTATAGGGATTATTACATATGGAGTGACACCAATAAAAAATACTCCCAAGCCCGTCTGCTTTTTAAAGGAATGGTAAACAGTAATTGGACTTATAACCCTGAAACGAATGACTATTACTTTCATAGATTTTACGA
The DNA here is from genome assembly GCF_054051725.1 of Petrotoga sp. DB-2. Taxonomy (NCBI): domain Bacteria; kingdom Thermotogati; phylum Thermotogota; class Thermotogae; order Petrotogales; family Petrotogaceae; genus Petrotoga; species Petrotoga sp. DB-2. The sequence continues at coordinate 55,961 of NZ_JBSVZD010000001.1, forward strand.
AATACAACCGGACTTAAATTACAAAAATCCTGATGTGTTGATAGAGATGATAAAAGTTTTTACCTTCTGGAAAGAACACGGTGTCGATGGTTTCAGAATGGATGCAGCACCGTTTTTATGGAAAGAAGAAGGTACTAACTGTGAAAACTTAATTCAAACCCACTGGATTTTAAAAATATTCAGGGCAGCTTTAGATTATCTAAAAGAAGGAACGGCATTGATCGCAGAAGCTAATCAACCTCCTAAAGACGTCGTTGCTTATTTTGGTAATTCTGATGAATGCCAGGTTGCGTACCATTTCCCTGTTATGCCAAAAATTTTTTTGTCTATTGCTGAAGGAAAACCAAATTATATAATAGATACTCTTTCTGAAAGAATCACCCCGCCTATTCCAGAAGATTGCCAATGGTTTGTTTTCCTAAGATGTCACGACGAATTAACCTTAGAATTCGTTGACCCAAAAGAAAGAGCAAAGATGTTGAAATACTACTTGCTCGATGAAAGATGGAACTTTAGAGAAGGAGAAGGGATCGCGGGAAGGTTGTACAACCAAATGGGTAAGGATTATAAAAAAGTACTTTTAGCTTATTCAATTTTGTTTTCTTTGGATGGAACACCAATAAATTATTATGGTGATGAAATAGGGATGGAGAACGACGAGGAATTCTATAAAAAAATGACCAAAAAAATAGGCTACAAAGATTCAAGATTTTTCAACAGGGGACCTTTTGATGAAGAGAAAAGAAAAGAAGCTCTTAACAACATTGACAGCGATAGTTATAAGATTTTTCATGGAATTAAAAAGATGCTTGATTTAAAAAAGGAAAACGAAGATTTGTTTTCAGAAAAGCCAATCTATGAAAATATCGATGGAGTATTTAAAATTACTCGAAAAAAAGGAAATAAAAGTATTGTTATCTATAACAACTTGACTGAGGAAAGCAGATCATTAGATAGTATCACTTTGCAACCTCATGAATATGTTTGGAAGATAAGTTAAAAGCGCCCCGAAGGGGCGCTATATAAAGTTTCTAAAGATAATCAAAACGCTTTTAGGAGGCAAATTAATTGACAAAAAATGATTTCATTGAAATAAAAAGAATAGTCCACGATGCAGGAGAAAAATTAAAAATGTGGAGCACCGAGAGTTTCCATGTTAATTCAAAAAAATCTCGAACCGATCTTGTAACCGATGTAGATTATCAAATACAGGAATATCTAATAGAAGAGATAAATAAAAGTTTCCCAAATTCATTATTTTTAGCAGAAGAATCAGGCCTAACCGAAACCCCTGAGAAAAATGAATATTGGGTTATAGACCCTATAGACGGTACGGTTAATTTTTCAAGGGGTTTGCCAGAACATTGTATCTCGGTAGCCTATGTTGAAAACAAAGAGCCAACGATAGGTATTGTTTATTCACCTTTTATGAACCTTTTTTACTCAGCCACAAAAAACAATGGCGCTTACTTAAATAACAAAAAATTGAATCCAAACTGGGCTAAAAACTTTGAAGATGCCATGATTTCCCTTGGAAATGAGAGAGGGAATACATACAAATATTTCAAAGCGTTGGAAGAAAAAGTTATGAGGATTAGATTGTTTGGTACCGCCGCCTTACAGATCGCTTATGTGGCGTCTGGTTTTTTGGATGCCTTTATATCTATAAGATCTCATCCATGGGATGTAGCAGCAGGACATCTAATATTAGAAGAAGCGGGCGGGGAAATTGTAGATCTCGACGGGAAAAGTGTAAATATTTTTCAATCTGACGCTCTCTACTGCAATCCTCACATTATTCAAGATCTGATAAATAATGTGAAAAATATTCAAAAATTTCAATGAAGGGTAATAATTCGCATTGATTCTCAAAACGAAACAAATGCGCCCACAGGGCGCATTTTTATTTAAGTAGTTCGTATTTTTATACTTTCTTCTACCGGTGTAATATAAATCTTCCCATCACCTATTTTACCTGTTTGCGCGTGTGTTTTGATAGTTTCTATGATTTTTTCAACTCTACTTTCTTCGGTAACTATTTCTAACTTGATTTTTTCTTTGAATTTTACTTCATATTCTTTTTTCTGTTTGTAATCTTCCATTTCTTTTTCTTCCCCTTTTTGACTACCATAACCATAGATCTTGTCAACGTTAATGCCCTCAATACCAACTTTTTCTAATCCTACGATGACTTCCTCAAATTTTTCTGGCCTGATAAAACATTCAATTTTCTTGTATCCCATATTATTCATCCTCCTCATCAATTTTAACTTTCACACTTCGACCTTTCAGCGGAGTTAAATCCGGATAACTGACAGATCCATGTTCTACAAAATCTAAACCTTCTATTTCACTAGCAGAATCAATCCTCAAACCTATTGTTAAATCGATACTTTTAAAAAGGATGTAGGTAGTTGCAAGGGTCCAACCTGCAACAGCCAGCACCCCTTTAAGCTGGGTTAAAAACAGGTTTACTCCTCCACCATAGAGTAATCCACCGTCCACAGCAAATACCCCAACCATTAATGTACCGAATGCTCCGCCAACTCCATGCACAGAGATTGCCCCAACGGGATCATCGATATGTATTTTGTCAAAAAATTCTATAGCTAGAACAACTAAACTACCAGATAAAGCACCTATTATAGCAGCTCCAACGTTAGTCACACTGGCGGTGCCGGCGGTGATCCCAACCAATCCAGCTAAAACACCATTTAGGGTAGAGTTGACGTCCGGTTTCTTGTAAATAAACCAGCCTATCGTCAATGCCCCCAACCCTCCTGATGCGGCAGCTAGATTCGTAGTCATCGCTATATCAGCGATTTTGAGATTTAAACCTGAAATGGTACTTCCCGGGTTAAAACCAAACCATCCAAACCATAGGATGAAAACACCTAATGCAGCTAAAACTAAGCTATGTCCTGGTATCTTATTTGGCGTTCCGTCTGATCTGTATTTACCGGTTCTTGGCCCTAAAACCATTGTTCCCATCAGTGCAGCCCAGCCGCCTACGGAATGGACAACTGTGGAACCTGCAAAATCTACCATATCTGATAACCAACCTCCACCCCATATCCAATGGCCAACTATGGGATATATAAACGCACTGATGAAAACACTGTAGATCAGATAACCAGTGAATTTAGTTCTCTCCGCCATTGCTCCAGATACTATAGTTGCAGCGGTTGCAGCAAATACCGTCTGGAATATTAAAAAAGCATTAAGCGGAATGTTTAACCCCAGATATTCAAAACTTCCTTGCCAACCTATGAAACCATTTCCAACTCCGAACATAATTGTAAATCCTACTATCCAGTAAAGTATTGAGCCCACTAAAAAATCTGTAAAATTTTTCATGATGATGTTTACCGTGTTCTTTGATCTTGTAAACCCTGCTTCCACTAGTGCAAATCCAGCTTGCATAAAAAACACTAAAAACGCTGCAAGTAAAGTCCACATAGTATCGATGGAACGTACCACGTCCTCCATAGTAATACTATCTGCGAGTAAGACGGTTGGAACAATAAAGGCAACCGACAACATAAACAAACTCTTCCAAACTCTCTTCATAATACCCTCACACTCCTTTTTTTATTTTTTACAAACCCCAGAATATGGTACTTAACGTAGACTTTTTTCACCTCCCGATGCAAAATAAAAAAACCGACGCATTAATTTTTCTGCGTCGGCTTTATAACAACAATACTACAGCGTTTTGAGCCGACGCTGTTTATTATTGTTATTATTGGAAGAAATTAAGTATTCATTACACTCTTTTGCCGCTTGTTTCCCTTCATTTATTGCCCATACTACCAAACTTTGTCCCCTCCTCATATCTCCAGCTGAAAAAATCCCTTCCACATTTGTCGAATATTTTCCTTCTTCTGTTTTAACGTTTGATCTTTTATCTGTTTCTACATTTAACTGCTCAATTAAATACTTTTCGGGGCCCGAGAACCCCAAAGCTAAAAGAACTAAATCTGCTTTCCATACTTTTTCTGATCCACCTATTTCTTTTGGAAACAATTTTCCTGTTTTATCCTGTTTCCATTCTACTTCAACCGTATGGACCTCTTTAACGTTGCCTTTTGTATCTCCAACAAATCTTTTAGTTGAAATGTTGTACAATCTCGGATCTTTACCGAATAGTTCTGCATATTCTTCCTGAGCATAATCAACAGATAAAACTTTGGGCCATTCTGGCCAAGGATTGTTTTGTCTCCTTAAAAGTGGAGGTTTGCCCATAATTTCAAACTGTATGACACTTTTACAACCCTGTCTTAAACTAACTCCCACACAATCCGTTCCTGTATCTCCTCCCCCGATTACGATAACGTTCTTACCCTTGGCAGAGATCTCCTCAATATCTTTTTCACTATTTAAAAGTTGAGACAGTATTCTCTCGTTCGCACTCTTCAAAAATTCTGTGGCAAAGTATATCCCGTTTAGGTTTCTTCCTTCTACATTTAGATCCCTCGCTTTAGCGGTACCCCCACATAATACAACACCATCAAACTCTTCTTTCAGCTTTTGAGCTGGGTAATCTTTACCAACGTTTATATTAGTTTTGAATTGTATGCCAGATTTTTCCATCAATTCTATACGCCTTTTTACAATCTTTTTGTCCAATTTCATATTTGGTATGCCGTAAGTCAATAAACCCCCAGGGTAATCATTCTTTTCAAAAACGGTAACTTCATGACCATATCTGTTTAACTCTGAAGCACATGATAACCCTGACGGGCCAGAACCTACAACTGCCACCTTTTTACCAGTAGAGTAAGATGGTTTATCCTTTTCTACCCAACCATTTTTGAATGCCTCTTCTATGATGTAATATTCAATACTTTTAATGGAAACCGGATCCTTTACCAAATTATTTACGCAAGCTTTTTCGCATGGAGCTGGACAGACCCTCCCTGTGAATTCTGGGAAACTGTTTGTTTCGATCAACCTTTCGTAAGCTTCTCTCCAAAGGTTTCTGTATACTAAATCATTCCATTCTGGAATCAAATTATTCAAAGGGCACCCCGAGACCATATTATTTATCAATATGCCAGAGTGACAAAACGGCGTGCCACAGTTCATACATCTTGCTGCTTGCATTCGGAGTTCATCTTTTTCCATTTCTATATACAATTCTTCCCAATCATTTATTCTTATTTTTGAGGGTCTTTCTTCAGAGGTTTTTCTTTCATACTTTAGAAATCCTTGAGGATCGCCCATATAGTGACCTCCTTTACAAATTTCGAATGTTCAATGCGTTTGAACCAAAGATTGTTGCTTGTAATTATCTTCAAATGCCTTCATAAGAGCTTCTTCACCGGTAATCCCTTCAATATGCATTCTATTTACAACATCCATCATTCTCTTGTAATCTTTGGGTATAACCTTAACGAATCTTTCCTTAGCCTTTTCCCAATTGTCTAAAATGTTTTTAGCCACATTACTACTCGTGTACTCGTAATGGTTTTTTATCAACTCTTTTATTTCGTTCTCTTCGTTCTCATCTTCAACTTTTTCCAACAAAACGGTATCTTTGTTACATTTGGATTCAAAGCTATTGTCTTTGTCATATACGTAGGCTATTCCACCTGACATACCTGCAGCAAAGTTTCTACCCGTTTTACCGAGTATAACAACCTTCCCACCTGTCATATATTCACATCCATGTTCACCAACACCTTCGACAACAGCAGTAGCACCACTGTTTCTTACCGCAAAACGTTCTCCCACTAAACCGCTGATGTATATTTCACCGTTTGTTGCTCCATATAATGCAACGTTACCAACAATTACATTTTCTTCTGCATTGAATCGAGAATTCTTAGGGGGGTATACTATAATTTTTCCGCCCGATAAACCTTTCGCTATGTAATCGTTTGAATCGCCTTCTAATATCAACGTTTCCCCCTTGGGTATGAAGGCTCCAAAACTTTGGCCAGCTGATCCTTTGAAATGTATTTTTATTGTATCTTCAGGCAAACCTTCCTCACCATATCTTTTAATTATTTCACTTCCCAAAATTGTTCCAACGGTTCTATTCACATTTTTTATATCTAAAGTGACTTCAATCTTTTCACCATTTTCTAATGCATTCTGGCAAATGGGAAGTAATTTAGTTATGTCCAAGGTATCTGATAAACCGTTGTTTATTGGTTTAGGATATCGACTGAATGAGTAATTTTTTATTTCTGGTTTGTATAATAATTTTGAAAGATCAATACTATGTGCCTTCCAATGATTTTTTATTTCTTTCTGTTTTAATTTATCAACACGTCCAACCATTTCACTAACCGTTCTGAATCCTAAGTTGGCCATATATTCCCTTACTTCAGATGCGAGAAAGTACATGAGATTGACAACGTATTGAGGATCGCCCTTGAAATTTTTTCTCAGTTCAGGGTTTTGTGTCGCAATTCCCACAGGACATGTATCCAAATTGCAAACTCTCATCATGACACAACCTAAGGCAACTAACACAATTGTGGCAAACCCGAACTCTTCTGCGCCCAGAAGTGCGGCAATCACTATGTCTTTTCCAGTTAGTAACTTACCATCCGTTTCCAAAGTGACCCTGTCTCTCAACTTGTTCATCACCAAGGTTTGATGAGTTTCAGCCAATCCTAACTCCCATGGCAACCCTGCGTGCCTTATACTAGTACGTGGTGAAGCACCTGTACCTCCATCAAAACCGCTTATCAATATTACATCTGCTCCGGCTTTTGCTACGCCCGCTGCTATGGTACCTACACCAGATTTTGAAACCAATTTTACATTTATTCGAGCGTTTCTATTAGCGTTTTTTAAGTCGTATATCAATTCTGCTAAATCTTCTATCGAGTAGATATCGTGATGTGGAGGGGGTGAAATGAGAGTAACTCCTGGAATAGAGTTCCTTACCTTTGCCACCCATGGATAGACCTTGTTCCCAGGTAGCTCTCCACCTTCCCCGGGTTTTGCACCTTGGGCTATCTTTATTTGGATCTCTTGAGCGTTGTTTAAGTAGTTGATCGTGACTCCGAATCTTCCAGAAGCCACCTGCTTTATTGAACTATTCTTCGAATCCCCATTTTGTTCTTTTGCGAAACGGTTTGAATCCTCCCCTCCTTCACCTGTGTTACTCTTGGCACCTATTCGATTCATAGCTATTGCTATGGCTTCGTGGGCTTCTTGACTTATTGACCCGAAAGACATAGCTCCTGTTTTGAACCTTTTGACAATCGATTCGACAGGTTCTACTTCGTCAATGGGAATTGCTTTCGTTTTATCAAAATTGAACTCAAAAAGACTTCTCAAACTATACAATTTTGCATCTTCGTCGACTATAGATTGTGAAAACTTTTTGAAAAGTTCATAATCGTTGTTTTTAACGGCATTTTGTAAATAATATATGGATTCAGGGTTATACAAGTGATACTCACCTTTTGCCCTCCATTTTATAAGACCTTCTGAATCAAGTAACGATCCTCTATTAACCTGATTAAATGCACTCGAATGGCGTTTAGAAACTTCTTGAGCTATTTCTTTTAGGCCTATTCCTTCTATTTGTGAAGTGGTTCCCTTAAAAAATTGCTCTACAATAGACTTTTTTATTCCTACTATTTCAAAGGTTTGAGCACCTTGATAACCTTGAAGGGTCGAGATCCCAAGCTTTGATAACACTTTTTGAATACCTTTCAAAGATGCATCTTTATACCTTTGAACGGCTTCTTCATACTTCAAACCTTTAATGTAGCCTTTATTGACTAAACTTTCAATACTTTCATAGGTGAGATATGGATTGATAGCAGAAGCACCATAACTTATGAGAGTACAAAAATGGTGTACTTCTCTTGGTTCAGCTGATTCCAAAATTATTCCAATCTCTGTTCTATTTTCTTTCCTAACCAAATGGTGATGCATACCCGATACTGCCAGTAACGCTGGAATTGGCGCATAATCTTGGTTAACCCCTTTATCTGTCAATATCAATATGTTAGCACCATCGTTTATGGCAGAATCAGCCCTTTGAAAGAGGTTTGTAATTGCCTTTTTTAATCCTTCTTCTCCATCTTTTACCTTGTATAAGATGGGTAAAGTGACGGCTTTAAAACCTTCTAAGTCAATATTTTTTATCTTTTCCATTTCATCGTTGGTAAGAATAGGGTTTTTGATCTTAATTTGCCTACAACTGATGGATGATGGATCAATAAGATTACCTTCAGAACCTATGTAAAGTTGGGTAGAGGTGACAATTTTTTCTCTTATCGCATCTATTGGAGGATTGGTTACTTGAGCGAAAAGTTGTTTGAAATACTCGTACAACAACTTTGGACGTTCAGATAAAACGGCCAAAGGTGTGTCATCCCCCATCGCTCCAACAGGGTCGGAAGCATCCATAACCATTGGTTCTATGATCATTTCAATGTCTTCAAATGTGTAACCAAAACATTTTTGTTTTGTATTTAAAGATAAATTATCAATTTCTGTATTTCCCTTTTTTGGATGCTCAGGTAGATCTTCAAGATTCACAATGTTCTCTTTCACCCATGAGAAATAGGGCTTTTCTGAAATTATTGGTTGTTTTATCTCTTCGTTATTTAGAATTCGACCTTTGTCAATATCCAGCAACAACATATTCCCTGGCGTGATCTTTCCCTTAGTTGAAATCTTCTGAGGAGGTATTTCAAGGACCCCAGCTTCTGAAGCAAGTACCAATTCATCATTCGTTATGTAGTATCTTAATGGTCTTAATCCGTTTCTGTCCAGTGTAGCACCTACTTTGGTACCATCGGTAAAAATAATCGCGGCGGGTCCATCCCAAGGTTCCATTAAGCAACTGTGAAATTCATAAAAAGCTTTCTTTTCTGCATCCATTGTTTGATTGTTTTCCCAAGGTTCTGGTATCATCATCATTATTGAATGAGGTAGCGATCTACCAGACAAATAAAGGAATTCTAAATTGTTATCAAACATTGCTGAATCACTACCATCCTCATCGATTATGGGGAAAATATCGTTGATGTTTTCTCCAAAGATATCAGTACTTACCTTGGATTGCCTTGCCCTCATCCAGTTAACGTTACCAATTATAGTGTTGATCTCTCCGTTGTGAACCATATACCTATAGGGGTGAGCCCTTTCCCAACTGGGAAATGTGTTCGTACTGAATCTGGAGTGTACAATAGAAAATGCTGATTTGAAGAGAGGATCAGTCAAATCTGGGAAAAAGTGCTTTAATTGTTCCGCTGTTAACATCCCTTTATAGACAATTGTTTTAGAAGATAGACTGGCTATATAAAAAGTTCTGTTTTCATCTGTTGGCGGTATTTTTATCTCCTTTTCACTTTTTTTCCTAATTAGATACAATTTTCTTTCAAATTCTATTCCAGATTTCAAGGTAGGATTTTTAGCGATAAAAACTTGAAGAAAAGACGGCATACTTTTTAATGCAGTTGGGCCAACAAAGGCTTTATTGATAGGTACATCTCTCCAACCTATCACCTTTTGGCCTTGATTGGTGACTATTTTTTCGAATTGCTGTTTGAAGATATTTGTAAGAGTTTTATCACGTGGGCAGAAAATCATACCCACGGCATATTCACTTTGATTTGGAAGAGTGAATCCTAAGTGTTTTGATTCTTTTATTAAAAAATCATGGGGAAGCTGCAGCAGTACCCCCGCTCCGTCCCCATCATTTTCTCCTCTGCCTCGTGCACCACGATGAGCCATATTTTTTAAAACAGTCAACGATTTGTCAACTATTTCGTGTGACTTTATTCCTTTTGTACTTGCAACTAATCCAATTCCACAAGCATCATGCTCAAATTTTGGATCGTAAAGTCCTTTATTCATTTTAACCCTCCCTCCTATATTGGAGACTGCCCCAATACAGTGTGTTTCTGTACAATACTTTTTGGAACCCCGGTTTTATGCACAAAAAAGAAAATAATAATAGATATTAAAGGCTTATCAAAATTGGTTTATGTACTTACTAATCTCCCAATCTGTTACCGCTACCTTATACTCTTCAATTTCCTTTTCTTTTAATTCTATAAATTTTTCAAATATATGTTCTCCCAAGACTTCTTTCATAAATTCATCATTTTTCAAGGCTTCCAAGGATTCTTGGAGCGAACCAGGTAAATATCTAATATTTTTTTCGTTCTTTTCTCTGTGGTCCATTTCGTAAATATTTCCATCAACGGGTTGAGGAGGTTCGATCTTGTTTTTTATACCTTCTAAACCAGATGAAAATACGCTTGCTAGCAGTAAATAAGGATTTGCCGTTGGATCTGGAGATCTCAATTCCGACCTAGTTCCTTCCCCTCTCGACATGGGTATCCTCACTAAAGCACTTCTGTTTGATACTGACCACGCAATGTTAACAGGGGCTTCGTATCCTGGAACTAACCTTTTATATGAGTTTATAGTAGGATTTGCCAAAACGGTTATCGCATCAATATGCTTAAAAACACCTCCGATAAACCATCTAAGCTCATTACTTAACTGATAAGTACCATTTGGATCGTAAAAGATATTCTTTCCGTCTTTAAAGATACTCAAATGGGTATGCATCCCTGAACCATTCATACCAAAAAATGGTTTAGGCATAAACGTTGCCCATAGTCCGTTCAATAGGGCTATCGTCCTTACAACCAACTTAAAAGTTTGAATATTGTCAGCGGTTCTTAAGGCATTGTCGTACCTGAAATCAATCTCGTGTTGAGAATTAGCTACTTCGTGGTGAGCAGCCTCCACACGAATACCCATATTTTGTAGAGTTTCCACCATGTTTTTTCTAACCCTTTCCCCCAAATCTATGGGAAGTAAATCAAAATAGCCTCCCTTATCGAGAGGAGATAATACGGGTTGCCTCGTCTTCTCATCCCTTGGGAGAATAAAAAATTCTGGTTCCGGACCGGCATATGGGGTATAACCGTACTCTTTCATCTCATTCATGACTTTTTTCAACACATATCTGGGGTCCCCTTGGAAATGCTTTCCATCAGAAGTGTGAATGTCACAAATGAATCTACCCACTTTTTCCCTTTCAACGGTCCATGGTAAAACTGTAAAGGTGTCTATATCAGGTTTAAGCAACATATCGGATTCGTTGATTCTCACTAGACCTTCAATCGATGAACCATCAAACATAGTCCCGTTTGTCAAAGAAGATTCTAATTCTGTAGATGGAATTTCGACGTTTTTCAAGGTGCCGTTGATATCTGTAATTTGGAGTCTAATATACTTTATACCTTGGCTTTCTATTTGTTCCAATAGTTCCTCTTTTGTCATAAATTTTTTCCCCTCCCAATAAAATTTTGTTATTAGTAACTCTAAAACTTGATTTAGCGCCGATCGTTAAGGGGTAAACCCCTTAAAAACCTCAAATTAAAGGCCAAAATCATTTAAAAATTTAGTTTGCATACAGCAGCAAACGCTCCCGCCTATTAAGATATTATTTTCATTAATTAGCTTAAATTGAAAAATGTTTCATTATTTCTAATTATTGGTAAATATTTATGATTAGAAGTATTTATTTGCGATTATACACTGAAATCTCCATTTATCAAAATTTGAAAAAAATTTCGTTATATTTGCTCGAAATCTTTTATTTACAGGTATTTCAAGAAAATTGATAAATTTTATCATATTTTATCGACATAAAACTTTTTCTTTTTATTAACTTTTTTGATATATAAAGATCGAAAGAGGGACAATTATGAATTCAAATTGACCCAGCTTTTACATATCTTGAGTCCTTCGCTTGCATCTTTAGCATAGGCATCGCAGCCAAAGGTTTCAGCAAGTTTTCTGTTCATCGAGGCACCGCCGGCAATAACTTTTACTTTAATACTTAATTTTTTTAGTTCATTTACCACCTCTTCTATTTTTCCCACTGTAGTTGTCATCATAGCCGATAACCCTAAAATATTTGGTTTCTCTTTTTGTACAGCGTTGATTATTGTAGAAGTTTCTACATCTTTGCCAAGATCTATAATTTTGAAGTTTGCGCTTCTTAATACCGCTGCCACTATATTTTTACCAATATCGTGTATATCTCCTTCTACCGTGGCTAGTACTACCTTAGCTTTTTTATCGTTTTGAGATTCGGGAATCAAATTGTTTAAGTAATCAAAAATTGGTTTGACAGTTTCGGCAGCTAACAACAACTCTGGGAGATATATGTTCCCTTGTGCATAAAGGTCTCCGATCTTTTCCATTGCTTTACCAAGCACATCTTGGCTAACTTCTAACGGACTTTTCTCTTTTAACTGATTTTCAATGATTCGTTTTACTTCACCTTCTTCACCTTGTAGGATCTTCTCGGTTAATTCATCTTGTTTTTCAACCTTACTTGGTATTACAATATTTTTATCCAACAATAGGTTACCATTCAACGTGTTCATAAGGAACTCATCTTCGGGATTTAAGATAGCTGAAGTCAAGCCTTTACCTTTTGCCCTTGAAAGAAAGGCTGCATTTATATAATTTCTGTTTGGTAAACCGAAACTAAGATTCGAAAGACCCATAGTGGTATTAAACCCATTTTGCGAAAGTAACTTTACTGTCTCCAATGTAATATTTGGATCATTATTGGCAGCAAGGGACAACACCAAGGGATCAACTATAATTCTATCTTTAGTTATTCCTTTACTTTCTATGTACGGCCATTTTCTTAGCACTAGTTGTAGTCTTTCTTCAGCAGATTCTAAGATTTCTTTCTCGAGTGCTAATACAATTAGTAATCCGCCATATTTTTTAATTAACTCGAGTTTTCTATCCAGATCTTTTTTACTTAATTTAGAAGAATTGATTATTGGTCTTCCTGGATATTCTTTTAAAGCGGTTTCTAAAAATCCAATATTTTGAATGTCAAAAGAAATTGGAAGAGAAGAATGTTTGTCTAGTTCTATGATAATTTGTTTGAAATGCTCTTCATTCAAAATCTTTTCGATACCCAAGTTAACGTCTATTGCATGGGCCTTTACGCTTTTTTGACTGTTGGCTCTTTTTATTACATTCTCGAAGTTGAATTCTTCAATTTCATTTTGAAATTTTTTATTCCCGGCAGGATTTATTCTCTCCCCAATAACGGTGAAAGGATGAAATTTGTTTAAGATCGTTCTTGAAGAGTACATAATAGGTATTTCTTTTACTATTTTTTTAGGTCTTCTTTTTACCATATTTCTAATAACTTTTATATGTTCTGGAGAGGTACCACAGCAACCTCCAATTATATTTACTCCTAAATCTAAATAGTCTTCTACAAACATTCCGAATATTTCAGGCGTCATTTTGTATTCCAAATGTTTTCCATCGAAAATGGGTTTACCAGCGTTTGGTTCGACTGATAAGAACTTGTTTGTTGAGAGTGATAGATGTTCAAAAACCTTTAAAAGTTCCTCTGGACCCAAAGTACAATTAATCCCTAATACATCTACATCCAAATCGTTGAAAACATTCGCAAAGATTTCCACAGAAGTTCCCGTAACAGAACGGCCGTTCTCTTCAAACGTCATATGAGCTATTAAAGGTAAATCTTCTGTGACTTTTCTTATTCCATATACAGCAGCTTTTAACTCTTTTATATCCGTCATTGTTTCAACGATAAATCCATCCACACCGCTTTCAAACAACACTTTTGCCTGTTGATAATACTCATCTATAGCTTCGTCCATTTCAAGCAACCCCATAGGCTTTGGATACTCTCCTAGGGAGGATAGATCTCCAAAGACCAAAGCCTTACCTTTCGATGCTTGCTTGGCAATTTCAACTGCTTTGACGTTAACTTTTTCGAACGCTTCTTCATAATTTAACTCTTTGAGTTTTTTTCTATTTCCACTGAAGGTATTTGTTAAAAGAATGTCTGCTCCCGATTTTACGTATTCACTTTGTAGATTGTAAACTACTTCTGGATATCTGATGTTTAAAATTTCAGCAGGGATATTTTTATATCCTCTTTTTATGAATTCAGTGCCATATCCCCCGTCTAAAATAAGTATCTTTTTATTCAATATTTGTGCAAAATCTTTTCTATTCATCATACCACCCTATCATACATACAGTACTTTTTCTAGGAGTTATAATACCGGTATCTTTGTTGACAACTACTATCTCTGTTTTGAGTAAATTACTGACTATATCCCAATTTTTTCTCACATCTATATCTGAATATCCAGGAGAAAATCTTCTGGTACCTTTACCGAAATCTTTCCTCAACTTTTTATCGATAGATTCGTTGAATGCCTCTATGGCTTCTGAAGCCCAAGCATCCATTAACATTGAAGAGAGAGTATTTGCGTTTGATATATAGTTGTCTATTTCGTATCCTAAGGTGGATACAAAAAAAGTGATAGACTTAACACCTTGGAAAGATTTAGGAATAAGTTCTGTAGGAATTGCCTCTATTTTATATGTGTCACATACGGCTTTTGGTTGTGCTAACTCTAAACTCAACTTGTATATTTTATTTATTTCATCTTTTAATTTGTCGTTGATTTGAAATTTAGATCCATTGAAGCCAGCTCGGAGTAAGTATATTTTTTTCTGAGGCATTATTTCATAAGTTTCTGGAATGTAGATTTTAATAAAATTCTCCCTCCTGTTATTTCGATAATAACATCTTTAGAAAGCCTTGTGATAGCGCCCCTTCGCCCAGACGTTAAGGGGTTCCCCCTTAAAAACCCCAAATTCAACGTCAAAATTATTTAAAAACTTTGTTTGCACACTGCAGCAAACCAATCCGCACCCATCTAAGGAAAAATAAAAAACTACTCCTTTAGCCACTTTCTTCACCCATGATGAGATCCGCAAGTTGTCCTAAATCGTCAACTACAAGATCTGGCTTTATTGCAGAATATTTTAGATCCTCTAATTTTGCTTCCCCGGTTAATACTAATGTAGATAATGTACCAGCGTTTATTCCAATTAATATATCGGTATACAACCTGTCTCCAACTATACAAGTTTTTTCTGGGGTTACTTGATAATTTTTCATTATCATTTCTAAGATCTTGGGATCTGGTTTCCCAAAGACGATGTCAGGTTCTTTATTGCATGCTTTCGATACCACACTTGCAATAGCGGCTGTATCGGGGATTGGCCCTTCTTCGGTTGGACAGTTCAAATCTGGATTGGTAATAAAAAAGAAGGCTCCTTTAGATACAAATATGGAGGCTTTTGCCAATTTATCATAGGTTAAGCTTTTATCGAAGGTAACTACAACCATCTCAGGGGAATCTGCGACAATTTGATGGCCTAATTTTTCATATTCTTTTATCATTGAGGGAGTAGCCACCAAAAAAATTCTTTTTGGCCCAAACTTATCTTTTATATATTCTGCAGCAGCTATGCCCGCAGTGTAGATCTCGTTTTCTTTAATCGGATAGTTTAAGGCGTGAAACTCTTGTAGGTATTCTATCTTGGATTTGTTGGAGTTGTTGGTTAAAAAGACAAGCTTTTTATTTAGTCTTTTCAAAAGGTTGGAGAATTTTAGTGCACCGTTAACTAATTTTTGACTGATATAAAAAGTGCCGTCTATATCTAAAACGAAGAGTTCTATTTGTTTTAATTTTTCGATTGTTTTTATATTGTTTATCAGAATAAAAACCACCTTTTTTAAAATTTAATTGCGCGTCCTGTGATTCTTTTAAAAACAGAGCTTTTTGTAAGTTAATTGCTTAATGGTTTTTACATAAGTTACGCTTAGCCTTTATTAGCGCCCCTTCGCCCCGCTCCCCACCCATAAGGAAAAGATTTTTTTGTCATTTCATCCAGCTCCGCACCCATTTAAGGAAGGGGCATACAGCCTTTCGACCCTCGTGACGGAGAACTTTGCCCCGCTGGCCCACCCATAAGGAAAAGATTCTTTGCCCTTTCATCTAGCTTCGCACCCACCTAAGGAAAGAGAAGAGAAGTTTACTCTATTTCCCACCCATTCGGAAAAGATTCTTTTGTCATTTCATCCTAATCCACACCCATCTAAGGAAAAGGAGCTTTTACCCTTTTGATCCGCAGCCCAATTATACATTTAATTATATCAAAAAATTAAAAATTTGTTGCTTTTTTTATATTCCAAACGATAGCTAGGAAGAAAATATGTTATAATAAATCGATCAAAAAGTGTGGAAAATTCTTTTAAATTGTGAGGTGAAATAATGAGTGAAACAATGCAAACAAACGTTTCTAATAGTGGTTTGTATTTATCAAGAATAGTACAAGGGATGATGAGACTTAGAGACTGGAATTTTTCAACAAAAGAAACAGAAGATTTTATTATGAAAGCAATAGATTTAGGAGTAACTACTTTCGATCATGCCGATATTTATGGAAATTATACTTGTGAGGGTTTATTTGGAGAGGTTTTAAAATCAAACCCTTCTTTAAGAGATAAGATACAGATTGTAACCAAGTGCGGTATAGTACTCCCCAACAAGGAGACAAAAAGAATTCATTATTACGATACAAGCAAAGATCATATTCTGAAATCTGTAGATAATTCCCTTCGTAACCTTCATACAGACTATATCGATTTACTCCTTATACATCGCCCAGATCCCTTCATGAACCCAGAAGAAATTGCAGAAGCCTTTTTAGAGTTACATAAATCTGGTAAAGTTCGTTTCTTCGGAGTGTCAAACTTCACCATCAATCAATTTGAAGCTTTACAATCAAAATTGAACCTTCCTTTGGTGACTAATCAGATAGAAATTTCCCCATTCAATTTAGAACATTTTGAAAACGATAATATTTATTTTTTAAAAGGAAAAAACCTCAATCCAATGGCTTGGTCGCCTTTGGCGGGAGGAAAGTTATTCGATGTCTCAAACGACAAGTCAGTAAGAATATTGACGACGTTGAAAGAAGTTGGCAAAGAACTCGGTATCGATTCTATGGATACTCTTGTATACGCTTGGCTTTTAAACCATCCTGTTGGAGTAATTCCTATTTCAGGAAGCGGTAGATTAGAAAGGCTTAAAAATGCTGTAGCTGCTCTGAACATAAAATTGTCGAGAGAACAATGGTTCAAGATATATGAAGCCGCATTAGGTCATGATGTACCGTAAAGGAGTTGATGATTTTATATGATATTTACAATAACCCTTAATCCATGTTTAGATAGATACCTTTATGTGGATAAATTAAAAACAGATGATACTACCCGTGTTAAAAAGATAAAAGATTATCCTGCGGGAAAGGGAATCGACGTTTCCAGGGCAATCAAAGAATTAGACGGGAAGTCCGTGGCTATTTCTTTTCTTGGTGGTGAAAATGGAAGAAAGATTGAGGAAATGTTGGATAGAGAAGGTGTAATATATACGGCTGTTAGAATTACCAAAGAAACTAGAATGAACATCATTTTACAAGAACAAAGTTCTCAATATCGGCTGAGTGTTCAAGGTCCAAAGATTCCAAAAACTGATTTGAACCAACTGTATGAGACTCTCAAACTTTTAATCAGAGAAAATGATACCGTTGTTATTTCAGGAAGTTTGCCACAAGGAGTAACCCCAAATTTTTATGCAGAAATAATTTCTTACCTTAAAGAGAAAAACGCTAGGATATATTTTGATGCCGACGGTGAAAATTTAAAAGTCGGCGTTGAATCACACCCAGATTGTATTAAACCTAATTTATACGAGTTTCAAAGAGTTCTTGGCAAAAAAATAAATGGGATTGACAAAGACCAACTTGCTAAATATGGTTTGGATCTAATTGATAGGTACGGAATAAAAGAAATATTGCTTACTCTAGGGTCAGAGGGCGCTATGTTTATCTCAAAGGGGAGTTGCCTATATGCTCCTTCCTTAGATCTACCTGTTCAAAGTGCGGTTGGATCCGGAGACTCCTTTCTTGCAGCTTACGTTTTAAAACGTGAAGAAGGAGCAAATGAAGAAGAAGCCTTTAAATGGGCAAATGCATCAGGTAACGCCTCAGTCATGACTCCTGGAACAGAACTTTGTCGAAAAAATGACGTTTTAAAGCTTTTAGACGAAATAAAAATAGAAAAGATATTCTAACAAAAATTTGGGAGGTGCAATTTTTACATGGATAATCTTCACGTTGTTGATCATCCTTTGATAAAACATAAACTTTCTATAATGAGAAATAAAGACACAGGACCTAAAGAATTCAGGGAACTTTTGAATGAGATAACCCTTCTGCTAACCTATGAAGCAGCCAGAAACCTTCCTACGATGGAAGTTGAAGTTGAAACGCCAATTGCAAAGACAAAAGGAGAGATGGTTGAAGATAAAAAAGTTACCATAGTTCCTATATTGCGAGCAGGTTTAGGTATGTTGGATGGTGTTCTTTCATTGGTTCCAAATGCTAGTGTAGGTTTTCTGGGTGTGTATAGAGACCCAGAAACTCTCAATGCAATAGAGTATTATGTGAAGTTTCCACCTTTGACAGAAGACCATCAAATCTTTATTCTCGATCCTATGCTTGCCACAGGACATTCTATGAACCATGCTATAAAGCAAGTGAAAAAACAGGGAGGACAGAATATCACTATTATGTCCTTGATAGCAGCTCCCGAGGGGGTTAACGTAGTTATAAGTGAAAACCCAGATGTGATTATTTACACCGCTGCTTTGGATAGTAAACTCAATTCAAAAGCGTATATTGTTCCCGGCTTGGGAGATGCAGGAGATAGATTGTATAGAACAAAATAAAGAATATCGGGGGCAATTGGATGTCGAAATTGTTGAAGCATACATTTCTTTTTTCTTTGGCAACTCTTATAAGTAGATTATTAGGCCTTTTACGGGATGCTACCTTTGCTCATTATTTTGGAATTAGTGCAGAGTACGATGCATATTTAGTAGCAATAATTCTTCCTTTCTTTCTTCGGAAAATCTTCGCTGATGGAGCCCTCTCCTCAGCTTTTATTCCTTTGTTTACAAGAAAACAAGGAAAAGATTCTCAGGTTTTTCTCAGCACCACAATATGGTTTGTATTAATAACGACTGTTTCATTATATATACCTGTTTATTTTTTTTCGGACCAAATAGTTTTAGTTTTGGGAACTGGCTTGTCTGAATCAACGATGGAATTAACCTCTTATTTGTTGAAAATTACATATCCCTTCATAATTTTTATCTCTTTGTGGGCAGTAGCTACAGGCGTTTTAAATAGTAACGATATCTATTTTGGACCTGCATTCGCTCCGGCTTTATCTAACCTTTGCAGTGTCGTGTTTATCTTTTTATCTTCTTACTTTTCCCCAAGAATATTAGGACCAACTATAGGATTCACAGTAGGAGGAATTTTACAGTTTTTGTTAGTTTTTTATATCTTAAGAAAGATTCATTTCCGGATGACACTTGATTTTAATTTCAAAGATCTGAAAAGTATAATGAATTTGTTTGGTCCCGCATTATTAGGAGTAGCTGTGGCTTCCTTGAATACATTGGTTGATACCAATATCGCAACATGGACCGGTACGGGAGGTGTTTCGACCATTCAATACGCTCTAAGAATTTATCAGCTCCCTTTAAGCATATTCGCCATAAGTGTTGCAAACGCCCTTTTACCTAAATTATCGTATTCTTCAAGTATTAAAGATGAAAATGAATACAACAAGAATTTGAAAGATAGTATAGAACTAACTTTATTCTTTGCGATTCCTTCCATGTTCGGTTTGATATTTTTAAACAATGAGATCGTGGCTTTGATATATCAACACGGTAGTTTTACTTTTGAAGATACGTTAATAACAGCAAAAACATTGTTATATTATTCTCTGGGGCTTCCATTTTATTCTTTACATACTATCTTTATCAGAACTTACCACTCTAAATTAAATACAAGATATCCTTCTTTAGTGGCAGTGGTAATGCTTTTAGTGAACGCGACTCTCGATGTTTTGTTGGCTTTCAGATATGGTGTTGTAGGTATCGCATTTGCAACTGCTATTTCCGGTATTATCGGCATGTTCATGACAGGTTTCAATATTATTAAAGGTTTGACTGGCGAGGATTGGATGGAAATATTTAAAATTTTCATCGCAAGCGCTGTTATGTCTATATTCATCGTGACTAGTAAAGGATTTTTTGATTCTAGACTGTTAGTCGTTCTTCTAATTGCTCTAAGCGTCCTCGTTTATTTCTTATCAGCGTACCTTATAGGTTCAAAAAAGTTAAAATTAGCTATAAACCTTTTCTTTAAAAGAAAATAAGGTCTAAATGACACTCTTTTCGTATTCCGAATCATATAGATGACAAGCAACTTGTTGATTTTCAACATTTTTCAAAGTGGGTTCTTGAATTTTACAAATCTCTTTTGCATATGGGCATCTAGGATGAAACCTACAACCTGTGGGGATATTAACGGCGTTTGGAACTTCTCCTTGAGGTATTATTCTTTCTTTCTTGCTTTTAGGATCAGGTTCGGGAACCGCTGATATTAGAGCTTGAGTGTACGGATGTTTAGGTTTTGTGTATATTTGTTCAAAATTTCCAACTTCGACAATTTTGCCCAAGTACATTACGGCTATTCTGTCACAAATATATTTAGTCGTAGCTAAATCGTGTGTGATGAAAAGATAAGTCAAATCAAAATCATTTTTTAAGTTGATCATCAGTTGTAACAATTGAGATCTAACAGAAACATCCAACATCGCAACTGCTTCATCCGCCACTACAAAGGTAGGTTTTAAGATCAAAGCCCTAGCTATTACAACCCTTTGTCTTTGGCCACCGGATAAATCACGAGGATATCTGTAATAATACTCACTTGCTGGTGATAACTGTACCCTTTCCAACATTTCCATAACAAGCTTCTGTTTTTCGGAACGGTCTTTCCCAATATTGTGTATTTGTAGAGGATGCATCACAGCCTCACCA
Source organism: Petrotoga sp. DB-2 (assembly GCF_054051725.1). Taxonomy (NCBI): domain Bacteria; kingdom Thermotogati; phylum Thermotogota; class Thermotogae; order Petrotogales; family Petrotogaceae; genus Petrotoga; species Petrotoga sp. DB-2. The sequence continues at coordinate 76,798 of NZ_JBSVZD010000001.1, forward strand.
ATCCTCATATGAGGGTTCAAGGCTGCAAGTGGATCCTGAAAGATTATTTGAATCTCTTTTCTTATATGTTTTAGTTCTTTTTTTGTTAATGTACTGATGTCTTTTTCTTTGAATAAAATTTTTCCTTCAGTAGGATCTTCTAATCTTGTAATTAACCTACCTGTAGTAGTTTTTCCGCTCCCTGATTCACCAACTAAACCAAGAGTTTCACCTTTTTTTACTTCAAAATTAATCTCATCTACCGCCTTTACATACTTAGGAGGGGTTCTAGTTAAAACTTCACCCACTGATCTTTTTAGAGGAAAATATTTTTTTAAACCTTCAACTTTTAAGATTGCATTTTCAGTCATTAGTACCACCTACATTTACATGTTTTATATCTTGAGAATTTTCATATAGCCAGCATTTAACTTCTGAGCCTTCGATTAAAAAGCTGTTAGGCTCTTGTTCATGACAGATGTCCATTGCGTACTCACACCTCGGAGCGAATCGGCATCCTTTTGGAGGTTTACCCAAATCTGGAGGACTTCCGGGTATGTATTTTAAATCTTTGTCGTTGATATCTGTATTCGGAATAGACTCTAAAAGTGCTTTTGTATAAGGGTGCTTGGGATTGTAATAAATATTTTCCTTTGAAGATATTTCCACCAAATGACCGGCATACATGACTCCAATCTTATCTGCAAGTTGAGCAACTACACCTAAATCATGTGTTATAAGCAACATGGACATTTGATATTCGTCCCTTAATTTATTCATCAACTCTATTATTTGAGCTTGAACTATTACATCCAATGAAGTAGTTGGCTCATCGGAAATAACAAAAGATGGTTTTAAAACTAATCCTAGGGCGATCATCACCCTTTGCCTCATACCACCACTGAATTGAAATGTGTACTGATTCATCCTGCTTGGGTCTATTCCCACATCCTTTAGGACGCTACCTCCCATTTCTATAGCTTTTTGCTCAGATATATCAGGAAAATGAGCTTTCACAATCTCAACAAATAGGTCTTTAACTTTCATAATTGGGTTCAGGGAAGTCATCGGATCTTGAAAGATCATGGTTATATCTCTACCACGAATTTCTCGCATTTGTTTTTCGTTCATTGTAGTTATATTTTGACCATTTAATTTAATTTCTCCATACAATTGTGCATTTAAAGGCAATATTTTCATTATAGCTTGTCCCAAGGTGGATTTCCCGCAGCCTGATTCTCCCACTAGTCCAAGTGTTTCCCCATCTTTTACATTAAAACTAACATCGTCAACCGCTTTTATAATCCCATCTTCACTTTTATAATAAACTTTCAGATTTTTTACTTCAAGCACGCTTACTACCTTCTTTCCCTAATTGTTGGATTCAGCATCTCGTTTAGACCTTCACTGAACATAGAAAATCCGAGTGTAACAGTCATTATAGCAACACCTGGAAATGTCAAAGCCCACCAAGCACCACTCAAAATGAATCTTTGACCATTACTCAAATCAAAACCCCAATCGGGAGTTGGAGGAGCTATTCCCAATCCCAAAAAGCTCAATCCAGCTTCTGTCATTATGGCGTCTGCTAGGTTCATCGAAAGCACAACTACAACGGATGGAAGTACATTTGGAAGTATATACCTCCCCAAAATAGATAAGTTCGAAGCGCCTATAGCTCTGGCTCCATCGACATAAAGTTCGTTTTTTACTGAAGATACTTGATTTCTAATGACCCTAAAGTATGTGGGTATGTAAACAACGGCTATGGAAATAGCGATATTCATAATACCTGGCCCTAAAAATGCAGCTATCGCTATGGCGAGAATTAAACCTGGAAAGGAATATATAGCATCCATAACTATGGTCATTATTCTATCGAATATTCCTCCCACGAATCCCGATAATAAACCTAACGGTATACCAATTGCTGAAGCTATTGCTACGGAAACAAAAGCTATTGTTAAGGCAATTCTAGCTCCATAAACAACCCTGCTAAACACATCCCTGCCAAGATTGTCCGTTCCAAACCAAAACTCACTACTAGGAGAAGTTAGAGATCTTCCAACCCTTTCTGTAGGGTCGTAAGGAGCTATTTGAGGAGAAAAAATGGCCAAGAAAATATAAAAAATCAAAATAACCATACCTATGAAGGTAAGCCAAGCATTTGAACCTCTAAAGAATCTGGAGAAGCTCTTTCCAATCTTCGATGAAATGAATTTATGTTCTTCCAATTTTATACCCTCCTCAGTACCTTACCCTTGGGTCTATTAAAGCGTTGATAATTTCTACTATAATGTTAATTATTATTACAAAAATAGCGAAAAAGACTATCGTTCCTTGAATAGCAGGGAAATCTCGGTATCTGATTTTCATGATGAGATAACTTCCAATCCCTGGCCAAGAAAAAGTTGTTTCAGTTAAAACAGCTCCAGCCATCAATAGTGCAAGCTGTAATCCCATGACCGTTAAAATAGGAACTAAAGCATTCCTTAAAGCATGTCTATACAATATTCTATTTTCAGGTATCCCTCTTGCTTTAGCAGATTTAACATAGTCAGAGGTTAACGTTAAAATTGTATTATTTCGAACCATTCTTAAAAAAATACTCGAGATAACTAGGCCAAGAGTAATACCAGGCAACAACAAATGTTGTAAGACATCCCAAAAAGCTGTCCAATTCCCTCTTAAAAGAGAATCCAGTAAAAACAAACCTGTAATTTCTTCAAATTGAACTGTAGCCCCGATCCTCCCGGCAATGGGTAACCATTTCAACTGCATTCCAAAAATGAATTGCATCATCAGACCAAACCAAAATACCGGTACAGCATACATGAGCATCGAAAATCCTCTGGCAATTATATCTACGGGTTTATCTCTTTTTTGTGCGGCTTTTGAACCCCAAAAGATCCCTATAACTACAGCTATAATAAATGCAAAAATCGTTAATTCAAGTGTGGCAGGAAATCTTTCTAATATCTCATCAAGTACGGGCCTTCCCGTCATTGTTGAAGTTCCCAAGTCACCTTTGAATAGCCCCCCTACGTATTTAAAAAATTGAACCAATATGGGATCGTTAAGTCCTAATTCTGCTCTCCTGGCTTCAATAACCTCTTGAGAGGCTCTCCCACCTAACATTGCTGCAACGGGATCTCCGGGAATTATCCTAATAACGAAAAATATAACTACTAAAAGAACAAAAAGCATGGGGATTGCCAACAAGATTCTCACAATAATATAATTTCTCAGAGACACTTAGATCACCCTTCTTTTCTGAGATTGGTTTTCTCAAAATTGCCCCGATTATTAAATAAATCGGGGCAATTGTCTTAGTTTCAAATCTTCAAAAGAACTTTAAGAAAAAATTATTCCTTGTAAAGCAAATAATATCTAAAGACCTGAGAAGGTTCCAACAAAATTCCTTTAACGTTATTTTGGGCAGCTACCGTTTCCACACCTTGCCAAAGTGAAACGTATGGTGCGTTGAAAGCTAGATCTTGTTGGACCAATTTGTACAATTGAGATCTAACTTCTTGGTCAGTCGCTACTCTTGCTGCTCTCATCACACTTTCAGTTACTGGGTTGACATAAAAACTACCCATCGATCTAGCTCCACTTTCACTTAAGAATGGCCAGAGGTAATCATCAGGGTCTATGTAATCAGGATACCAACCCAATAAGAACATACCCATAGTTCCGTTTAAAAAATAGTCAACGTAGGTTGCCCATTCCGCATATTCTAAGTTGATATCGATAATTCCTGTCTTTTCTAAGGATTCCATTAAAACTTGGGCTACATCTGCTTCTGTTGTTCCATAATGAGTAGGGCTGTACCAAAGATCAATCACTAGTTTGTTTTTTTCGTCGTAACCAGCTTGATACAGAAGTTGTTTTGCAGCCTCAAGATCTCCTTCTTGGAAGACATCTTCGTGACTCCACATTCCCATTGGGACAAGAGAATATAATGGTGATGCCATATTCAAAAATACATCTTCAACGATTACATCTCTTTCAACAGCCAAGGAAATCGCTTGTCTTACCAAAGGATCGTCGAAAGGTTCTTTCTGTGCATTGAATACTAGCATTCTGATTTGTGGACTTTCCCCCTGAATAACTTGAACACTTTTAGAACTTTTTAAATCTTGTATGTCTCTTGGGTCTAAATGTCTGAAAGCAATATCTATTTCACCGGTTTCCAAAGCCAATCTCAACGTTGCAGCGTTTTCGTAGAATAAAATGATGATTCTATCTGTTTTTGGTTTTTCACCAAAATATTTGTCATTTGCTTGCAATGTAATTCTTACGTCCCTTATCCATTCGGTGACTTTGTATGGACCAGAAGCGGAAGGCGCTCCATCATAAAAACTATCTGCTGAGAATACGTTTGGATTGACAGGCCAGCCAACAGTGTAACCTAATACTGAAACAAAAGCTGAAAAAGGATACTCGAGAGTTACTTTGAAGATATAATCATCGACCACTTCGGTTGTTTTAACTATATCCGAAAGTAAGAATGCAGGATCTCCTCCAAGTTTTATAACCCTATCGAAGGAGAATTTAAATACGGATGCATCTATAGGGGTTCCATCTTCGAAAACTACACCTTTTCGAACGTGGAAAAGATACTCTAATCCATCTTCAGATACTTCCCAACTTTCGAATAAATTTGGCTCAATTTCCGTGGAATTAACCTTGTAGTCTACTGGTCCAGATAAAACATTTTGTAAAATATTACTGGAAAAGTAGTCATAACACAAAGCTGGGTCTAGAGTTCTAATTTTGTCTGTGGTACCAACAACTATGGTAGATTGTGCCCAAACGCCGACAAATAAAACCAACATAACGAATAAACTTACCAAATACTTTTTCATAAAATCCCTCCTCGTAAAATATGCTGATATGAAAAACTTAAACACTTGTTCTGCAACAATACCTTATAACATTTCTTATTAAATCTGCGACAAATTTTACAGATATATGAAAAAAATTTCACAGCACGTCTCATATTGACAAAAATTTCAAAAATAAAGCCTCGATTGGTAACTTAATTTAAATTAAATTAATTATTTCTATTATACAATTAATATCTTTAAGAGTCAAGTAACAATAAAAAATTATAACTAGCGGGAGAAGGAACAAAAAATATCAGAAGATTGGATTTAAGCATTGAACCTTTTCTAACTTTTAAATAGATCTATTCTTAAATTAAGTTATTTTAAATTAACATAATATATATTAACACTTCTTATTATTCTAAAATTAATACGTTTGTATATTATACATTTCTATTTTTTAAAACAAAGATTTAACAATTTGCGTTCCACAATTTGCTTCTTAAATCTTTTGAAGACGAGGGATCTAAAAATTTTAAGTTCTATATCAAGCATAAATAGCGTCTAATCAGATTTTTAATCAAAAATTTTCTTGATTAAGTTTCTCCCTTATGATAAAGTATATATTGGGTTTTATTCCAAGGGGTGAAAATAATGGAAAAGCATGAACTAATAGAAAAACTACGTTCCAATATGTCTAGAGATACCTGGAATAACTGGCTTACAACGGCTCAAATTTTGGAATTAGACGATAAAAAGGTCGTTGTTGGATTGGGAAATTTATTTATTAAAGAGGCTGTCGAGAAAAGATTCGGCTCAATAATAAAAGAAACTATAAATAATATTACTGGAAAGCCTCTAGAAGTTATTTTTAAAGAAATACCCATTAGTAAAGAACAGAAAAATGCAGTAAATGGTCCAATAATAAAAAACAGGCCTTTGAAACTATCAGAGTTTAATCCTGAGTTCACTTTTGATAGCTTTGTTACGGGAAATTCCAATAGGATAGCTTATTATTCAGCCTTGGAAGTTTGCAAGAATCCTGGCAAATATAATCCTTTATTTATATATGGAGATGTTGGACTAGGTAAAACACATCTTTTACATGCAATAGGGAACTTTTTGATGGAAAATGCCCCTGATTTGAAGGTTAAGTATGTAACAGCCGAGGATTTTATGAATCAAATGATGGATGGAATAAGAGCTAGCGATATGGAGAACTTCCGAGAACGCTTTAGAAGGAATGTAGATTTTTTATTGATAGATGATGTTCAATTTTTAATTGGAAAAAATACCGTGCAAAGTGAACTTTTTCATACCTTTAATTCTCTTTTTAACTCAAGAAAACAGATAGTAATATGTTCCGATAGAACACCTGATGAATTGGCAACCTTTCATCCCAGATTGATTAGTAGATTTGAAATGGGTTTGATAACTGATATACAAGCACCTGATAAAGCAACGAAGTACTTAATAGCCAAGAAAATGGCACAAATGATTTCTCTTCAACTAACCGATGATGTTGCTTATTATTTAGCCGAACATGTCGATAAAAACCTAAGAAAACTTCGGGGCGCTATTATGAACCTTCTATTGCAAAGCCAAATTTCGGGTGCGCCAGTGAATATTGAATCTGCAAAAACGATAGTCAATTCAATGATGAGAATGAACGCAAACAAAGTTAGATTCCAATCACCAGAAGTTCTGGAAACTGTCAAAATAGATACCGTTATAGATTTGGTCGCTGCTGAATTTAATATTAATAGAAAGGATATCTTCTCATCATCCAGAAAAAAAGAAATAGCATTAGCACGTCAAGTTTTAGCTTATCTTTTTAAGACTACTATGAAGTTAAAAACCAAAGATATCTCCGAAAAATTAGATAAAAATCATTCCACTATTATTCATTCCATCAAAAAAATAGAACATTCTTTGTTGATGGGAAATGAAATGATAAAAAATAAGATCAATAACATCAAGAACAAATTGGAAGACGAAAAAGGGATTCTTACTTTATAAAAATAGAAGAAATCGGCCTCAAATTATGTGATTTAAACAAGAACAAATTGAGGCCGATTTTTTTATTTATAATAATCAGGTTGTTTCAGCAAATGTTTTAAAAGTAAGTTACATTTCTAATCCAACTATAGCTTCCGGCGTTACTACGTGGAAAGTTAAACTTTCAGTAAAGAAAAATTTGAGTTGCTCATCAAACTTGCTATCATATCCTAAGGAAATATCTTGTCCTAAAATTAATTTAAAGTCTCCACCACGATTAGAAATTACAAAACTTTCATCGACATCATGCATAGGTTTCACTTTGGCATCTATAATTTCTTTTACAACTAAATCCAAAGGATACGATAGATTCATGGAAAATAAATCTTGCCATATTTCTTTGTTAATCACTAAAGTATATGGCCCTTCAATCCCTTGCTCCATGAACCTTTTTTTTACTTCAAATAAGGATTTAACAAAATCTTTTACGCTTTCTTTGGAACTTTCTACAGAATTCTGCTTAGCTAACGTTTGTAAGCCAATTATATTGGCTTTTTCTATACCTTTTAAAATTAATTTATTTTCAAATGAAGCCAACTGCTTAGCAGCGGTTTCTAACCCTTCCAAATCCGGAGTTTCTAAACCCCTTTCGATATTATCAAGCTCCCATTGTTTCAAAACAAAGGGGTTTCTAATCTCTACTAGAGGTAAAACTTGTCTTATTCCCCATCCCAATCCATCTCTTGGGTTTTCAACGAGTTCGTTAGTACCTAAATTGTATGAAGAATAATCCCATCCATAAGGACCTTCTACATCAATAATTGGTCTTATTTTTAATTTGTTCTTAAAAATCTCCTTTGCCCTTTCGTCTAATTCTTCCCAAGCTTCTTCAGCTATTGGAGCTAACTCTCTTTTAAGAAAATCCATTTTTTACCCCTCCTTCATCTTTAGTATTTTTTCTACTTCAATCCTCTTAGTCCTAAATCACCTTTTTTATTTGAAGAAGACTCTTCTTTGCTTTCTCCTTCAACAGCTTCTTCTTCTACTTCCAGCAATGGTTTTTCTGTGAAAAGATAAGTCCTCAGTTCTTCATCCCATCCATTCATGTTTCTTCTTAACCATTCGATAAGCATTACCGCATGTTCAATTTCTTCATCTCTATTGTGCTCCATAATTTCTTTGATGGTTGGATCTTTAGAAACAGCTGCCCTTTGGTTGTACCAATCTATCGCTTCTATCTCCTCTTTTAAACTGTTTAATGCATAGACGTAAGAACGATCTTTGTCACTTAGTTCTTCATAAGGTTCATGGTAATCTTGCATTTAGTTTCCCTCCTTTTAATTTTTGATTTACTGCTCTGTTAAGTAATGTCCTATAAAAACAAAGTTTCTACATCCTTTATTCTCTCAAAATCCTTGTCCATTGTAACTACTTTCAATCCATGGTATTTAGCTATGCTATATTGATATGCATCATCAAAATCTAATTTCAGGATTTTTCTTACATTTACAACTTCTCTGTATAGCTCCTTCGGTAAAAACAGAAGTTTGGTGTTAGGCATGACATCTTCAACAAATCTCCGGAAGATATCTTCTTTGCCATATCTAAACAGGATTACGCCGATAGAATGCAGGGAAAAATCCGTTATGTTGAGATTTTCGATATTGTTATTGAGAAACGCCTTGCAATCATCTTTCTTGTCCTGATTGAGGAGAATTTCTAAAAATACGTTCGTATCAACTAAAAACATTATCTCCACTCCAAAGCTTTGTGTTGCAGTTCAACAGAAGTGAATTCCTCTCTTATCTCTGATAGGCCTCCTTCCCAGTCGAACTTGAATTTACCTCTTGAATTTTCTCTGCCTTGATATTTACCTAGTAAAAAGTCCAAATAATCTAAAACCTCTCGCCTCAAATTTTCGGGAAGCTTTTGAATTTTTTCCTCGATTTCTTTTTCATGCATGATCTTTACCTCCTTTAATTTTTGATTGACTATTTTTAGAAACTCTTTATATAGCGCCCCTTCGCCCCGCAGCCCACCGCACCCATTAGGAACGCAACCTGCTCTACAAATTTACTTTTTCATTTAAAATTATACCATTTTTTTATTTTTTTCAAAAAATTCCTAGATAAATCACAATGTATGTTATAATTAATGTGGAAGAGAAATATTTTCATTGAAACTTTGTTTGGAGGAATGTATTATGAGCGATCACGATGAAGAAGAATTTAAAAAATTTTTAGATAGATTGTTTAAGGAACACCCTGAGCTTCAAAAATTTAATCTTGAATTTTTAAAAAATGCAGATCCCAGTGAAATGGATGAAATTATAGAAAATTTAAAAGAGGCGGCTTACAAATTCAAAGAAGCAGAGATCACTGTACGGTCAGAAGTTGAGGAAAAATTAAATTACAATATCGATGATTTAGAAATTAATTTTGATAACTTTTTAGAGACTATAACTATATTTCCGTTTGCATTAACTATCAACAGTGAGATGTTGAAAGAAAAGGATGCCAAAGGGAGATTGAGCGGAAAATTTTTTGGAATGTATATTAATTTTAAATACGATAATGTTTTTGAACTTTTATCTATTAGAAAGATTGGCGCAATGAAAATTGCTAGTTTGATGAGAAATAACTTTTTTAAATTTTTACCAATAAAACAAAAGATATACAATTACATAAAAACTGCTGTAAATAATTATTTAAAGGCTACTGGACTCATAAAATATTTTGAAATAGACGAGATTAGAGAATTCAATATGTTAGTTATATTGAGAAATAAACTTAATATTCCTAACGATAAATTGTTTGAAGAAATTTTAAGTACCGAGGAAAACGAAAAATATTATATGATGAAAGCCTATTTTATTACGGAGTTTGCTATTGCTGTAGTAGAAAAAGATAATATTTAAGTTTCTGACTTTTTTGCAAACTTATTGCTTATATAAAAGATAAAGAAAATTATAATTATGTTCAACCCGCTTAAAGCATTTGCTTCTTGGTATAATCTCCCTGAGGAAAGAGAATAATTAACCACACTGACAAGTGGGAAGTAATCTCTTACTTGCATAGTATAACTGATGGTGAATTCACCAAAAATTATTGCAAATATTTGAAGAAAGGCACTTGTAAAAGAAGAAAACAGAAGAGGTAATTCTACTTTTAGAAAGATGATTAGTTTGTTTGCTCCGTCTATCTTTGCAGCTTCAACTATTTTATTGTCAAAGCCAAGTATCGGTTGGAACAAAAATGAATACGCGATAGGTATGGTTATTAAGAAATATCCCAGGATCAATAACAATACGAAGGGAATATCAAACAATATATTTAAATAAAGTAGAGCCATACCTAAAAATGCTGATGATATACCCAAAGTGGCCATTACGCTCACATTTATGAGTTTACTGTAATTTTTCAATAGAAAATATGCTGTTATTACGGCAAAGGAAGCTGATACTGTCGAGACTAAAAAGGAATTTAAGATTGATCTAACCACTGGATATATACGATTCAATTCTTTAGAAAATAAATTCAGAAATGAAGATATATCAAATTTCATATTTATAAAATCAAAAAAAGAAGCTGCAATGCCTACCAAAACAATTGAATATTCAAAGATCAAGTAAAAGATGGATAGTGTCCTACTTAAATATCCAGATTTCTTTTGAGATAATGGTTCATATTCAAAAGAGATAGGTTCAAATTTTGATATAAAGATATTAAGAATCGTAAGGATTAAGAGTTGAATCAATGCGTAAGACAAAGCCTTGGGAAAATCCAGTGTACTTCTCAATGTTGTAGAAATAGCCACTTCCAAAGTTGAATATTTTACCCCACCTAAACTTAAAACAATCGCGAAACTCGTGAAGTTATATGTAAATACTAAAAATAAAGCCCTAGAAATGGACGGAATTATCAAAGGTAATTCTATGTTTATAAAAGTTTTAAACTTCCCCGCTCCTTCCATACTGGCTGTTTCTATAAAACTTGCAGGTACTCTTCTAAGAGCTTCCGATATGTAACGAACAAATATGGGAGAGTTATAAAAGACATGGGCTAATATTATTGCTTTCAAAGTGTACATAATATCTAAACTAAAACCCAATTTTGAAAGAATACCAACTGAAGAATAAACAAGAGTGAAAGCCATAACTGCCGAGACGGGTGGGAAAAAGAAAGGAATAAAAATGGTATTATCTAATAATTTAGATATGATCCCTTCATTTCTTGAAGCAAAATACGCTGGAATTAAAGTTATAACCAATGACAACACAGATGAAAGAATAGCTTGATAAAAAGTAAAACCAAGGATCCGCCACGTACGCGGATCCAAGAAATTCGCTAAACCTTCTAAACGAAAAAAATCTTTAAATAAAAAAGAAAAAGGTATTAACCACAAACACAAAAATAAAATAAACAGTAAATTCTTGCTTCTTCTATTGTTCATAAGTTCAGTATAATAGAGCCTCCCATTCTTTCAGCCATCTTTCTAGATTGTTTGAAATTTCTTGGGCTGGTATAGTCAGAATTTTTTCGGGAACCACTGCATATTGGTAAACCTCAGGAAGTTCAACATCAATTACTGGGAACATCCATTGTTTTAAAGGTATTTCTTTTTGAAAATCTTCTGTCAACATAAATTCTATGAATTTCTGAGCTAAATCTAAATTATCAGTACCTTTAACGATACCGGCACCTTCTATCTGAACATAAGCACCTTCTTTGGGGATAAAAACCTTGTACTTACTAGATCCATAGTAATATTGTGAGTATGCACTATCAGTTGCATAGCTGACCATCATGGGTGCCTCACCAATTTCAAATTTTGCAAAGGAATCATCCCAGCTAGGACTTACTGTTAATATTGCAGGCATAAGTCTTTCCCAAAAGTCTTTCCACTCATTTTCATACACGGCTATTGTCCATAGTAAAAAAGCTTGACCAGTGCTTGATGCTCTTGGATCTTGTATTATCAACGAATTTTTATATTTAGTTAAATCTTCAAAAGATTCTAATTCATCTTGTATCTTTTCTGGATCGTAAATAATGGCTATAGCTCCATAGTCGTAAGGAATTACATTATATTGGGAATCAAATAACAACGCTTTGTCTCTAACATTTTCAATATTTTTTGGTTTGTAAGGGATCAATAAATCCTCTTCAACAGCTTTTGCAGCAAGTGATTGATCAAGCCCAATGACTACATCCGCTCGAGGATTTTTCTTTTCCAAAACTAGTCGTGTGAGAACGTTACCTGCATCACCCAATTTTACCACTTTTACATCGCAGTCGTTCATCTTTTCAAACTTTTGAATCGTTCCTTCTTCAATCCAACTGAGACTTTCGTAAACATAGACAGTCAATTCCTCAGAAAAAGCAAAAGATAACAAAACAACTATAACACCCAACATCGCTAAAAACTTCTTCACCTTAACTCACCTCTTTTAAATATTTATTTAGTTAACTTCTCCTCGTACCTTTATACCCCTACTTAATTTTTCGTCTGTTAAGTTATATATTTCATCAAAGAACGCTTCTTTAAAAGAAGCAGGGCCTTTCACCTCTGAACGTGACGCAGCTAATTCACCAGCTAGTCCAAATGCAACCATTGCTGAAACGGTAGCCTGTAAATAATCAATTTCCACAGCACAAAAATTAGCAATAACAGACGTTAACATGCAACCTGTACCCGAGATAGTCCCTAACATAGAATGACCATTATCAACTTTATACACTGTATTACCATCACTAACAATATCTGTAGCACCTGAAGCTGCAACTATACAATGATACTCTTTTGCAAAGTTTTTATATGACTCTATATTTTCATCGTTACTTTCCGCTTCTACACCTCTGATTTTTCCACCAGAACCCGTTAGAATACCAATCTCTGCTTTGTTCCCTTTTATAACGGATATTTGTACTTCATCTAATATTTTTTTAGAAGCATCTGTTCTTATTTTTGTTGCTCCTGCACCAACAGGATCAAAGATGACTGGAATATTAAGTGAATTGGCTTTCTTCCCAGCTTTTATCATGGCCTTTACTTGTTCTAAAGTTAACGTACCGATATTAAGTACAAGCGCTTGGGAATTAGATACCATCTCTTCGACTTCCTCTATTGCATGGGCCATCACTGGAAGCCCTCCTACCGCTAAAGTTACATTGGCACAGTCATTTATTGTTACCATATTTGTAATATGATGTATCAGAGGTTTTTTCACTTTTACTGTATCTAAAATGTTATTTACCATCTTTTTGGCTCCTTTCGTTAACTATTTCAACTTTTTCAATTACCTTGCGTATACGTTTAGCATTTTCTTTAACATCACCCGAAAAAAGTGCCGATATAACAGCAACGCCATCCACATTTGTTTCTCTCATGAGATCATATAAATTTTCAGCAGTTATTCCGCCAATCGCTACTACAGGAATGTTGACAGACTCCTTTATTTTTTTAACTTCAGCGATGCTAATTGTTTTCGCTTCTGGTTTAGTAGGAGATGGGAACACCGGACCTACTCCCAAATAATCAGCTCCATCCTTTTGTGCCTGGATAGCTTGTTCAACATTTTCAACCGATACTCCTAATATTTTTTCTTTTCCTATGATCTTTCGAGCTATTTTTGTAGGAAGATCCTCTTGCCCAACGTGTACACCGTCAGCTTCTACAGCTAAAGCAATGTCCACTCTATCATTTACTATCAACGGAATACCATAATGATCCGTTACTTCTTTAACCTTCAATGCTTGATAGTAAAAATCCCTTGAATTTAACTCTTTTTCTCTGAGTTGAAGTACAGTTATGCCCCCTTTTATTGCTTTTTCTATTGCGTCAATCAAATTCTGATCCTTTAGATATGATCTGTCAGTTATTCCATAGAACTTCACATTCATATTTTTCATCTCTCTAAAGCCTCCAAATCTTTTGATAAGCAGAACAATAAGGTTAAAAATGATTCACTGCATCTTAGACGGCATGGCGTCCAGTCTGACTCTGTCTAAAGCAAAAAATTACTCCTTCAATCATATCTTAATCTGTTTTTCACTTAAAACTTTATGGCCTACTGTAGAATATAAGTTCCAGGCTTTTACCAGATTAGCGGTCGCCGATTTTGGATCATCAGCTTCAGATATAGCGGTGACCACGAAAAAACCATGAACCCCGGTTTGAGCTAATTATGGACCGGCATCAAAATAATCAGTCTGAGATGCATCCGCTGCTTTGATATATTTGAATAACTCATGTGTTCTTGGTGATAAGCCAATAATAGAATCTTCTCCTAAGTATTCCCGACAAACTTCTATCAGGGCCCACAACTAAGTATTCCGATATATCAAATGTTTTTCTGATGCTCATTATTTTTACCGTCCAAAATATCGTTGATTTTATTGACTTTTACATTCATCATATTTTTAAACCCAGGACGTATGTCAGCTTTTAGAACAACTTCGGTACGGATACCCTCGTTAGCAAGTACAAATGTTGCATCTTTAACGACTTTCATTACTTCATCCCACTCACCTTCTATCTCTGTAAACATAGAAGTTGTGTGATAAGGTAAACCCGAATCACGAATTACTTTTATAACTTCAGCTACTTTAGGTGCAAGCTCATCACCTATACCAATAGGTGCTATGGCAACAGCAATTAATGTATTCATAGATTAAACCTCCTCAATTTCAAATGGATTGTTAGCAATGTCACCCGCGTTCGCTTTATACAGTTCATCAAGAAACTGAATTTGAAAACTACCGGGACCGTCCACCTTTTTTTCAGCACGAGTTCCCGCTAAATTATAAACTGCACTAGCAGTAAGCGCCGCAATAAATGGTGAAGTGGCCGTTGCATAGACCGCAACGACTCCACCCAACGAACAGCCCGCCCCAGTAATTTTCCCCATAAAATGTGACCCTCCATGAGAAAAGGCTATGACGGAACCATCGGTTATTAAATCCGTTTTGCCTGATACGGCCACTGCTCCTCCTGTACACTTTGCCAGCGCAACAGCCGCATTCTTAGCAGAAGTTACGGAATCCGTTGAGTCAACACCGCGAACAGTGGATAGAGCTGTACCACCTTCTAATTCCCATAAGCCTGCCAATGCTAGAATTTCCGAAGCGTTCCCTCTAATTACAGTAGGTTTATACTTTTTTAATTCCAGCAAAAGCTGAGTTCTAAGGGAACCGATACCCACTGCTACCGGATCAAGTACCCATGGCTTTCGTGCTTCATGCAAAGCTTTTGATACACGAGGTAAAGTTTGCTCATAAAGTGGTATAAATGTCCCAAAGTTTATATAAGTAGCTTCACTGGCTTTTGCCAAAAATTCACCTTCATCAGGTAAATAAACCATAGCAGCGGAACCACCGACGGCAAGTTGAGCATTAGCCACAAAATTAATTGTTACAGTGTTGGTAATTGATCCCACTATAGGATTTTCCCGTCTTACTATTTCAACCGCCTGAATTATTTGGTTTTGAATATCCTTTTTATTAATCATTTTATCTTTTCCCTATCTCAATAAATGTTTTGTTTTTCTTTATACAGCTTTGACTTTCATAGAATTTCAAGATTATCATAATGTATCTTAAAGCAGTAGTTCGTATAAATTTTTCAGTAGTTATTCCATAGAACTTCACATTCATATTTTTCATCTCTCTAAAGCCTCCAAATCTTTTGATAATAGGCGTCTTCAAGAAATTCGTATTCGAACTTAAGAGAATTTTTATATGCTTGGGTTATTTCTTCTTCTTTTTCTGAATTTAGATATAATTCAAAAATATAAATTAGATCTCCAACTAACTTCTTGTATTTTGCTTCATCATAAGTCGATGCCCATTTTAAATATATATCATTTTCATTATTGCTAAGCTTGTCTTTGTGATACTGGTATATTTCTAAGTAACTATAATAACAAGGCAAAAGGGCTGCCATACCAACTACAAAAGATTTTTGTGCACTTTGAGAAATAAGATAGTTACTATAAGCAATATTCGCTCTAGTAAGATCTATACTTTTTAATGTTGAGGGATCTATATTCAAGGATTCAAGCAAATTTAAATAATTTTTAAATTCTATTTCTGACTCGTTATATAAAATATTTATTAACATCCTTCTTGCGGTCAGATCTTCCGCTTTTGCTAACAAAATCCCCATATTTTTCATTGATTGCTCTAAGTAATAAAAATCTTGTTTTAAAAAGAATATGAATTTATCAAAAGATAATTCTCCAGAATAGAGTTCTACCATAAAAGGATGATTAATTAATTTTTCTAATTCTTTTTTTGTGTGATCTTTAATATTAGAAAAATTCATTTCATTTAACTCCTTTAAATACTACATAGCTACCTTTTTTATAACCTGGAATAGATTCTTCAATCTCTTCATCACAGTATTTCGGGTTATTAATTAATGTTTGTACAGATTGGATATCCCTATTCACAAATTCCACCTCCAGAAATGATTTGTTGGTCCTACCCCATGACCTATAGATAGCGAATTTCTAATTGCACCCGTGATGTATTCTTTAGCTCTTTTAATAGAATCAAAAAGATCGTATCCTAAAGCTAAGTTAGCAGCAATTGCGGAAGAGAAAGTGCAGCCTGTGCCATGAGTATTTTTGGTTGGTATCCTTTCGGAAGAAACTTCAAAAAAATCCTTTCCATTATAATATACATCGATGGCGTCTTCTATCAAATGTCCTCCCTTCACTACCACACTTTGAGCTCCAAGCTCCACAATTTTCTTTGCAGCGTTTCTCATATCGTGTACAGAACCAACTTTTATCCCCGTTAGTACTTCGGCTTCCATCAAGTTTGGAGTTACTACCAAGCTCAACGGAATGAGTTCACTTTTTAAAGCATTGATAGCGTCCTCTTTTAACAAATGAACTCCACTTTTGGAAACCATTACTGGGTCCAAAACAATATTTTTAGGCTTGTACTCTCTTAATCCATTTGCTATAGTTTTGATTATCTTTTCATTGGAAACCATTCCTATTTTCACTGCATCGGGAAATAGATCTTCAAAAACAGCCTTCATTTGCAACAATACCATTTTAGGAGTTAAATCTTCTATGCCCAAAACACCCATCGTGTTTTGAGCGGTTACAGAAGTAATAACACTCATTCCAAAAACGCCATGGGCAGAAAAAGTTTTAATATCTGCTTGTATACCAGCACCTCCACCTGAATCAGAACCGGCTATCGTTAATCCTAGTTTTATAATATTCACCTCCTGTTATGCAAAATAAAAATCCTGTTCTTCACCAGCAAAGTGAGAACAGGATTAAATTGAATACATATTTTTAGCCTCCCTTCGCTGGTATTATCCAGATCAGGTAGTCAGGGTCGATGTCTGTTATGCATCCTCTCAGCCTTTCAGCTCCCCTGGCTATTTATTATTCACTTTTGATTTCATTATACCACATTTTTTTCAAATATGATAAAATATTTTAGTAATTATTTTTGAAAAACAATTTTATTATTTAGGGAAAGGAGTAATAAAAATGAAAATTTCAGAATTAGAAAACATAATCAAAAACGAAACAAAAAGAGTTGAAAATGAATTCACTTTTGAGGAAAGACAGGCAAACTTAAAACCCCAAGAAGTAGCAAAATATATTGATCATACATTGCTTAAAGCCTTCTCAACACCTTCAGATGTAGAAACACTATGTAAAGAAGCCAAAGATAACTATTTCTATGCGGTTTGCGTTAATCCAACTTACGTAAGTTTATCAAAAGAAGTCCTTACAGATAGTAATGTGAAAGTAGCAACAGTAATTGGATTCCCATTGGGAGCCAATACTATAGAAACAAAAGCCTATGAATCTGAAAATTCGATTAAAAACGGCGCAGATGAATTAGATATGGTTTTGAATATAGGAAGGCTTAAGGCACAAGAGTATGATTATATTTATGATGAAATACATGCTATTTCTTCATTGACTAAAGATGCTAAAAAATTGTTAAAAGTTATAATTGAAACATGTTATCTTTCGAAGGAAGAAAAGATAGCCGCCGTTGTAATTTCAAAATTAGCTGGTGCGGATTTTGTTAAAACCTCTACCGGCTTTGGAAGCGGTGGTGCCGAATTGGAGGACGTGGCATTGATGAAGTTCCTCGCAGGAAAGGAAATGAGAGTAAAAGCATCTGGAGGCATCAGAGACTTGGAAACAGCTTTAAAAATGATTGGCTGTGGAGCAGATAGAATAGGAACGAGTTCAGGACTAAAGATAATTCAAGGAAGGATATAAATAAAGGAGCGCTTTCGCGCTCCTTGGTGTATTTTGGGTTTAGATTATGGTATACACTTATAAGGGTCTTACATTAGAAGCTTGAGGACCTTTGTCGCCTTCAACTACTTCAAATTCAACTTCCTCATCTTCTTCTAGCTTTCTGTAGCCATCCATTTGAACAGCTGAGAAGTGAACAAATACATCGTTCCCATCTTCCCCAGTGATGAAGCCATAACCTTTCTTTGAATCAAACCACTTTACTTTACCTTTCACTTTGTTACCTCCAAATTTCTACCGTGCCACCCATTGCAGCATACGGAATGTGTTCCAAAATTATTATAATACAAAATAGATAGGAATGCAAGTTAATTTTTTATAAACAGAAGATGAAGTATAAGTAAATCTAATGCAAAGATAATTAGCTACAAGTTTTTAAAAAAATATACAAGAAAAGACTTGACAAGTTAAAAAATAATTGTTAAATTTATTCTAGAATAAAGTTCTGCTTATTTTTAATTATAATGATTTTAGGGCGATAGCTTCTTAATTATTGCTCGAATGACTGAAAAACCAAGGAGGAAATTGAATGATCGACGTAGGAGACTTAAGAAAAGGAGATTTCATCGTTTATCAAAACGAAGTTTATCGTGTAGTTGAAGCCAATAAACATTTTATGGGAAGAGGTAGTGGTTTAATTAGAACCCGTTTAAAAAATGTCATGACAGGATTGATAAAAGAGGTTAGTTTTTCTAGCGGAGAAAAGGTTCAGGAAGCTGATATAAGTTTTAGGAAAGCCCAGTTTTTATATAATGATGGTGATCATTATTACTTTATGCTACTCGATACATATGAACAATATTCTTTGCCTGCTCAAGAATTAGAAGAGGAAAAATATTATTTAACCGAAAATTTGGAAGTTGATCTAATCTTCTTTAACGGGAATCCTATTTCCATTCAACTTCCCACCGTTGTTATTCTAACCGTTACAGACACAGAGCCTAACTTTAAAGGAAACACCGTGTCAGGTGGAGGCAAACCAGCAACGTTAGAAACTGGATTGAAAACCACAGTTCCTTTCTTTGTGGAAAGAGGTCAAAAAATAAAAGTAGACACCCGCACAGGAGAATACATAGAGAGAGCATAGAAAGACCATAGATTAAAGGCTCGATATATTTTTATCGAGCCTTATTATTTTTCTTGGGGTTGGTATTCATGTTTACCTTCGGATGTATAAGATTCTTCAATTTCTTTTCCTTCATCGTTAATTTGAATTTGCTTTTTCTGTAGAGTATTCAGAATTTTGATCTCCCTGATTACAAAAAATAATGTCAACAGGGCTGATAAAACATCAGAAACAGGAAACGTGTACCAGATGCCCATTAATCCAAAAAAGTGCGACATAATAAAGACCATCGGAATAAATATCAATATTTGTCTTGACATTGATAACAACAACGCCGGACCAGCTCTACCAATAGCTTGAAATAAAGCAGATCCTACAACTTGAAAACCTACGATCCATATAAACATCGCGTCTATCCTTAAAGCGGGAATCCCTTCGGTAATCAAAGATGGATCCGTTGAAAATATAGAAAGTAGAAAACCTGGAAACAATTGAACTAATGTAAACGAAACTGTAGACCATGTAATAGCAGCGATTGCTGCTTTTTTCAAAACTTCTTTTACTCTGTCATATCTTTTAGCTCCGTAGTTATAACCGGCTATTGGTAAAAAACCTTGTGCGATACCGAACATAGGCATAAAAAAGAACATAAAAAGTCTATTTATTACCCCGAAAATTGCTATATGCAGAGAACTCCCGTACGTTCCTAGCAAATTATTTAAAACTATTGCTAGTAAACTCCCAGCAACTTGCCTAACAAAAGCAGAAGCTCCAACCGCTAGTGTTTCAGACATAATGTGCCAATCTAATATGAAATTCTTCCTGTGAAATTTCAAAGAACTTTTCCCACTGAAAAAGTAGTATCCTATATAAACAACCCCAACAAACTGAGAAAGAACAGTAGCTACTGCTGCACCTTTTACTTCCATATTTAAGCCAAATATAAAAATAGGATCAAGAATAATGTTCAATATCCCTGGAATTATCATAGATATCATTGCATATTTTGCGTTACCTTCTGCTCTCATAACGTTGTGACTTGCCATTGCAATTGAAAAGAATATCGCTCCATAAAGGATTACACTCATGTAATCCTCTGAGTATGAAAGGATATCAGGAGTAGCACCAAAAAGATTTAAAATTGGATCTAAAAAGATTGTCCCCAATATAGAAAGACCTATGCTTAAAACAAATATAGTAGTAAAAATGTTCCCTAAAGCCTTCTCTGCGCGTTCTGAATCCTTTGCTCCTAAACTTCGGGATATTAATGTCCCCCCACCTATTCCTATCATTCCAGCAGTAGCCATAATGATCATTTGAATGGGAAACGCAACAGATACTCCAGCTATTCCAAGTGTACCAACACCTCTTGCAATGTATATAGTATCGACAAAATTATATAATGCTTGCACCAACATGGCAGCTATAGCTGGTAATGATAATTCCATTAATAACTTCCCTATCTTCTTGTTTTCAAGCTTTTTAGTATTTTCTTCCAATTACGACACCCCCTGATGATCTTTGACTTTGTATGTTAGTATATTATCGAGCATTTTATTCAATATATCCTGAACCATTTCTTTTTCTTCAAGTGAAAGATTATCTGTTATAATTTTCTCCCAATAGTTATTCAACTTTTCCATTTCGTTATAGATATTGTAAGCTTTATGAGTCAAGAATATCCTATTGATCCTATGATCGTTATCATCGATTTTTTTGGTAAGATAACCATTTTTTATAAGTTTCTTGATCGCTCTGGCAGTGGTAGCTTTGTCAAAATTTAGATTTTCCTTTAATTCTTCTTGACTTATTCCATCTCCATTTTTAAGTAAGTACATAAGAAAGTGAAATTGACCCCTTCCAATGTCATACTTTTCAAGTTCTTTTTTCATCATAGAATTCATCGTTCTGAATAAACAGGATATCTTGCTAATAACTGATGTATCTTGTTCAGAGTTAAACAACTTTTGATTTTCGCCTCCTTTTAAAATCTTATTTATAGTGTCTTTAGAAACTTTAAAACATGTTTTAGCGCCCGTACATCATTTGCTTCGCAAATGAGAATTTGGAAATTATTTCAAAGGCATTATGAAAAAACATGGTTTGCATACTGCAGCAAACACTCCCCGTCCATAAGGTAAGGGAAGGAAAGTTGCCTAAAATAATTATAAAAAAAAATTGTTGCATATACAACCATTTTCCCGTTAAGATTTGGTTGCATGTGCAACTAATATTTTCTGGTGTTTTATATTTTACTGCCAAGCTTTTTTCCCTTTCCATCTGCCCTTTTTATAAAAATAAAAAAGAATAAGAGATTCTGCAATATCGCCAAACATATAAGAAAGCCATACCCATGTTAAGGACTGATTAAAAATATTAATAGCTACGATTAAAATGCATAATTGTATACCCCACCTTGAAATAATGCTGGATAAAAGAAACGGAAAGTTGTATCCCGACCCAGAAAAAGCACTCGCAAGACCAAATCCATATCCTAGTACCACTAAACCCACTGATCCATACTTTAAAAATTCTGTTCCATATTTAATTACAATAGGATCGTTTGTGAAGAGAGAGATCACATTTTCACCAAATCCAAAAGCCATTAGAATGAAAAATAACATTACAGCTGAACCCAGTATTCCCGTTAGATTTGCAGCTTTTTCCGATCTTCTTATATCTCCTGCTCCGATTGTTTGACCAACAACAGAAGATGCCCCCATAGTGAGGCCAAATAAAGGAACAAAGGCAAAGCCAAATATCCTGCCAGCAATCCCATTTGCTGCGATAGCCTCATTACCAAAAAGTGAGACAAAACCTAATATAACCACATTGGATAGATTCCTAAAAAATATTTCTATACCATTGGGTAGCCCTATAGTTATTAATTTGATATCAATATCTTTATTTAGTCTAAATAAACCTTTTATACGAGGTTTTACTTCGTGTGTTCTGGTAAAAAGTATTAAAAAACCGATAAGAAAAGCTATGGTCTGGGAAACGACGGTTGCTATTGCGGCACCAAAAACTCCAAAACCCAAGCCCGGTAAGTTGATAAAAGGCACTGTTTCAAAGATAAAAATCGGATCAAGAAAAAGGTTTAGTATGCTAACCGTTATCATGATAATCATAGGAGTTTTAGCATCGCCCAAACATCTAAAAACGGTGTTTATCGAGTAAGAAGAGAACATTATCGGTAAAAAGAATAATCTTAAATAACCATAAGCTAAACCGTAGTCTACAACAGTTTCATCTACAAAAAGAGACATTAATGGTTCTAAAAATATTGCCATGAAAGTTGCAGCTATTAATGCAACCAAAAATTTGAAACTTATCGTTTGTTCAATTGATCTCGCAGTTTGATGATAATCTTTTTTACCGTAAGCTTGAGACACCAATGAGATTGAACTTACACCAATAATCTCATTTAATGAATCTACCATCCAAAATATTGTTGAAAAAACTGTTACCCCTGCTATCGCCTCACTGGAAATCATACCAATCCAAAAGATATCCACTAAATCGTAAACCATTTGGGCTGCCATACCAACCATTGTGGGCAAGGCCATCAACAAAATATTCTTTATTATACTACCCTTTGTTAGATCTTTTTCCATATATTCCTCCCATAAACATTAAAATAATTTTATTAATAGCGCCTTTCGCCCCGCTTCCTACCCAAAAAAATTAAAAGAGTCTTTGCTCTTAAAAATACTTTTTAAGAGCCTTTGAATATTTTACCATTTATGTTTAAATAACTCAACCTTGTAAATTGTCAGTTTGATTTTCCAAGAATATGATATACTATATTAGATATTTCATTTTGATGATGGTTAAATCCAGGAAACCTAAAAAATTCCTTTATATTTTAATAATAGGTACTTTAATCAATTTTTAGAGTTTCTAAATATGGTAATTTCATAATTTCGGGAGGAATAAAATGGAAAATAATCCTTCAATTCAAATGGAAAAGTTAATTAGAGAAATTTGTTCAAAAGTTAAAAGTGAAGGAAGGAAAGTCTTAAAAGAATTCAACATTTCTCCAGCTCAGTTTGATGTTTTGCAAACCGTTTATTTCAAAGGTCCTAAAATGCTCAGTGATATCAGTAAAAGATTGGGAGTAACTAAAAGCACAACAACAGGACTCATTAGAAGATTGGAGATTGCAGGATATTTGGTTAGAGAAAAATCCAAGAAGGATAAAAGGGTATACGTTGTCCAAATAACTCAAGAAGGAACTAATATAATAGAAAACGTGATAAAAAACAGGGTAAAATTAATGGAAAAAGTATATGAAAAATTGGGAGAAAAAGAAAGAAGCATAGAAATATTAAATGAGATCAATAAGATTTTGAATGAAAAACGGGGTGAGATTTAACAGTGTATAGAAAGTTGATATTGCTTCTTTTATTAATCTTTACCACATTACTTTTTTCTTATACAATAAATATAACAGCATTAACTGGTAGTGAGATTTATTTTGATTCTCAATTTATGGGAACTGTTACCGAAACACCTTTTACAATCGAAGTACCTGATGATAAGTCCGGTTATCTAGAAATAAAAAAACTGGGATACAGCGATTTTATTGCCTATATAGAGCTTTTAGGAAACGAATCCCAAATTACAGCCGAACAAGTACCTTTAACTAAACTTATTTTTGATATCAACGTTGATTCTGTCAACATAAAATACACCTTTTTAAACCAAAATTACGATATACCTTTACCCCCATCTTATGAAGTTGATATTCCCTACACCGTAGAAAAAATAATTATAGAAAAAGATGGATTTTTTGCTAAAGAGATAAACCTTGAACTGAAACCATTTGATAAGAAAAATTTAAGTATCGCTTTAATTCCAATTGATGAAATACTGCTCGAATCAAATCCTCCTCAAGCAAACGTTTTCGTAGATGGAAAGTTAGTTGGAAAAACACCTATTACCGTAAAAAGAAGTAATTTCGATATAATTTCGTTGGAAAAAGAAGGTTATTTAGTCAACACATTAAAAGATTTGCCTCAAGATGATAGAATATTAGTTGAATTAGAAAATGGAATAGAACTTTTTGTTGATAGCGAACCAAAAGATGTGGGCGTATTTTTGGATAATGAATATGTAGGAAGTACTCCAATGAAAGGTTTATTCCCTACTGGAACATATAATTTAACATTATCTAAATTAGGATATGTATCCACAAATTTGATGATTGAATTGACACAAAACGGTTTGAATAAATATTATGTTGAACTGAATCCACTTTTAAATACAATAAGTTTTCTGAATTCTGAAAATTATGAATTCAATATCGATGGAAAATACGTAGGAAAAGGAATTGATTCGATTATTTTGGATGATTCACCACATTTTGTTAGGATTATATCGGGAAAGAAAAGTTTAGAATTTCCGATTTATAGAGATTTTTATGACAAAATGGAAAGTATAGATTTAAATAAACTGAGTACAGTAAATGTTTATTCTCTACACAATACGCCCGTGAGCTTTCTAGGAAAAACCCAAAAGACTCCTGCATTTTTTCTTTACAATATGTTAAACAATCCTCAGTTTGTAAACGTAAGGACATTAAATAGAACGTATAGCATCCTTTTGGAACCTTCTGAAAGTGTGGATATTTATACCGGAAGTGATTTTGGTAACCTGTTTATTACCACAAACGTTAAAGATCCTCTTATTTACATTGATGGCCAATATTTGAATTATAAGGATTGCTTTGGTTACCCGTTAAAATCAGGAGATTATACGATAGAGGTCAGAAAGTTCAATGAAATCAAACAACAAAAAGTGACTATAAGCCCTGGTGAAAAGAGTTTCGTACATTTTGAATTTGACTCTCATGTACCTGTGAAGGTAGATTTTACCGGGGAGAAGTATACTATCAATGGTGAAGAATTTACTCACACAGAGAAAGTGCTTTATTTACCTTCAGGACCAAATTTGTTTTCAAATGGAGAAATGTCTGTAGTAATTTTCGTAAACGAACCTATGTACGTTGATCTAGACAAACTTTTTGGAGGGTTATAAATATGGCGAAAAAAATAGTTTTATTTTTGTTTTTTACTTTTATTTCATTGAGTTTGTTATCCCAAACCAACATAGTAGATTTACAACCATCCTCACCGATATATCCTCAAGTGGTGAGAATGGTTGAATCAGGAATCATGTATCTAGACAATCAAGGCCGTTTCAGAGGTTCTCAGCAAGTTTTAAGATATGATTTGGCAGAGTTTGGTTCAAATATGCTCGATTATGTAGATGGACTTTATGGTCAAGAACTCGAAGAAATAAGTAACAGATTGCTCAACCTCGAAAATTTAAATGCTGAAAAAAGATTGTACAATTTAGAAAGTACCGTTTTTGCCCACGATGACCGACTATCTTATCTGGACTCCTCTATCCAAAATTTAGGGAAAAATGTTTCAGATATTTTAGCGGTAATTGATCCTAGTCAACCAATTAACGAAGACAACGTTATCTTCCAAGAAATTTCTCAAGGAGCGATCGATATTGCAAAAAAAACGGCACAAGATGAAGTACAAATGATTGCTGACTCTTCAATGGCATCCTTGACAATTTTTCAAGAACGCCTCAATCATTTCGAACAAGAGGTAATGAACTTAAACGCTAAATACGATCAAACTATTGAAAGTTTGGAATCTGTATTGATAGATTCAACTCAATCGAATAAAGAAGAATTAAAAAATTATATAGACATGAGATTAAATCTCGAAATAGATGGGTTGAAAACCTCTTTGACAAACATCGCTAAAAACGAAGTTTATCTTTATAACGACACATTGTCAGCTACATTGAATAATCTTGAGCAAAGGATTGTAAGGATAGAAAGTGAGATACTTCCATATAAAAATAGTTATAATGAACTGAATAAAAAGATTAATGAAAACGAGGCTAAGTTGAATTTCATCTTATCAAACGTTTCAACAAGTATTTCAACAGAAACATTAAACGATGAATTGTTGTTGGGAATAAGAGCCGATATCGAAGGAATGAAAGTAAAAACTAATAATCTCTCGAACGATCTATCTGTATTATATGATCAAGTGGCTTCAAACCAATCTTACATAGAAACTTTCGATGCAAGGCATGCCTACTACAACTCTAAAATATTAGATTTGCAAAATAAATATAACACTCTTTCTGAACAAATAATAATTCAGAACAAAAAATTGGACAATATAATTTTTGAATTATCAAAACTCACACCAACGTCATCAGAGATGGTTGATTCCCAATATACTCTGGATATAAAAAATTTGCAAGAAAGAGTTTCGAGCTTAGAAAGAACGATTGGTACTTATTATGATCAAATTGGTGAACTGACTGTATATGCTACGATGTTCGAAGAATTTAAAAATAATTTGGACGAACTTTATTTGGCATTAGAAAAAAATAACGGTGATATTCAAAATTTAAAAGAGAAAACAGAAGTGTTAGATGCTCAAATATCCTCTTTAGCAACCTTGACTAATTTAAATAAAGATACATTATCACAAATAGGGGATATAACAAAAATTGCTGAAACAGTTGATTATTTGAATGATAACTACCAAAATCTGAATAGAACTAATGCGCAGTTACAAAATGATATAATACAGGTACAGAATAGATTATCCAATATTGAAAATACTTTGAACAATTTTCAAATAACTTCCTCTGAGATAGAAGAGCTTAAAAATTCTTATAATTCTTTACTTGAAAAATACTATGAAATTAAAAGTGAGACTGAATATTTGAACGATCCTATGATGTTAAAAAACGATCTAAAGGCAGAATTATCTCAACAGTTAGCAACGGAGTTAGTTTCCCTTGAAAAAGAATTAAACAATATCGAAGATAAACTTTCAAGTGTTGAATCAAGGCTTTCTAATATCGAAAAAACCGTTTTTCTTCACGATGAAAGTATTGCCACGCTCTCACAAAAAACAGATGAGAATGTAGAAAAAATTAATAATTTAGAAAGTTCTATACAACAGATAGAAAAACCTAATAAAACTTATGTTTCATCGATAATTGCGGGACTTGTTGGAGTATTGGTTGGTGCAGGAATTGTTTTATTATTCCAATAATTACAGGAGGAAAGAATGGTTTACGGAATAGCTTTAGGAAGTGGCGGTGCAAGAGGGGCTGCTCACGTTGCCTTAATAGATGAACTGAAAGAAAGATCGATAAAAGTCGAAGTAGTAACAGGGTCCAGTGTAGGTGCTTTAGTTGGGGCCCTCTATGCTTTAAATCCTGATGTAGAGCTATTTAAAATATTCAAAGACTTGACACTTAAAAAGAAAAAAATGATAGATTCGCAGTTTAGAACTCTAAACAACAGAATTACTAATTTCCCTAAAATGGTTGCAGGCAAGAGCTTTTTAAAAAATGATTTCGTTTACGATATTTACAAACAGTTGTATGGACGTAAACGCTTCTCTGATTGTAAGATAAAACTGGGAATCGTTTCATATGATTTAGAAAGCGGAGAAGAAGTTGAGATCACAGAAGGGTACATAATCGATGCTGTTATGGCTTCTTCAAGTGTTCCTGGAGTTTTTCCGCCTTTAAGGTTAGGGGGCATGAGCCTTTTGGATGGAGGTGTTTTAACTCCTGTTCCAGTAAAATTAGCTAAAAAGCTAGGAGCAGATTATATAATAGCAAGTAATTTAAATGGCGAGGTTAAGAACGATTTTAAATTTAACGACGGATTGGATTATATTATTTCCATAGAAGATTTTAAAAATGATTTGATGGTTAACTATGAAATAAATAAAGCAGAAGAAGTTTACACATTCCCGATAGAGTATTCATGGGAGGGTTTTTCTTATTTTAATGAAATATACCAAAATGCTAAAAACTTTTTAAAATCTATGCAAAATAAAGTGAGGGAGTAACGTTGAACTTAGTAATGGGAGGATTTTTTGAAGGTTTTTATTGGGAATCTGGCGTCTTAGAGTCTATAGCAAAAAAAGAAAAAGTCTTAAACCTATATACCTCTAGTTTAGGTAGTTTAAGAGGTTTATTTTATTCTATGTACGGGGTGAACTTTTTCGGCCGTTTAAAAGATTTCATATACGAAAAAAACAACCCTTTACGTGAAGTAATTACCAATACGGAATTATACAACAGTAGATACGCTCAAACAACGGCATTGATAAGATTGGGAAGAGGAAAAATGTCCCTTTACAATCCAGATTCTTTAAAAAAGTTTTTGGAAGATTATTTTGGTGATCAAACGCTTTCTTCACTTGAAGCAAATGTAAGTTTCGAAGTCTTCGAGCTAAAAAAAAGAGAAGTAATTATACTGGAGAACGAAACAAGAATTGTTGATATGTTAATGATGGAATTAGCTTTTCCACCTTATTATAGTTACTATGAATTTCAAGGTGGATTTTTTATTCCAACCTCATATATATCGTTTATTCCTCAAAAATTTCCTAAAGATGCAGTAATAATATCTTTTGATCCTGCTTTAACTTATCCATATCCAAAAAATACCGTCGAAATTCTTTTAAAAACTTCTTACTCTAGAACATTAAAAAATTATCGTTTATTGACTGAAGGTTTTAATACTATTGAGCCACAAAAACAATTGAAAGATTATTTTAATATGTCGGCTTTTTTTGATGGTCAAAATCAAGCTAATAATTTTTTGGAGGCCAAAAAATGAAGCGTTTTACTGTATTTTTTTTAACGCTTATATTAACAAATTTGATCATTTATTCTGCGCAAATAAATGTAAGAGCAGATGAAGTAAAAGGGGAAGAAAGTAGGTATATACTGAAAAATAATGTCCTTATACAGAAAGAAGATCTTTCTATTTCAACGGATTTTGCCACCATCACACTCGTTGACGACGAGTGGCGAGATGTAAACACCGACAAGGTTTATATAACAGGTGACACGTTTGAAGCCACATCCACTTCTATGAGCTTTGACCTTCAGACTGAAAAAGGAACACTTTCAGGGAATGTTTTAGCTAAGATTTTTTTGGAAGAATCAGAGATTGAAATAGATTCTAACGAACTACTTATAGATAACAATAACAAAAGATACGAAGGAAGCTCTGAAAATCCGGTTTTTATTAAAAAAGAAGATTATATAATAAACGCAAAATCCTTTGTTTTTGTTGAAAACGAAAACTTGCTCACGCTTTCTGAAAATGTCCATATCATAAATTCTGTAAAAAAAATTGATATGACATCAACATATGCCACTTTCAATACGCAAAACAACGATATAGAGGCTCAGGCGGTTAATTTAATTTTGGAAGTAGCAGAAGAGGAGGAATGATCATGAAGAAGATTTTTGTTGTTTTTTTCTTACTTTCTCTCTTTGTTCCGGTTTATTCTCAAACGTATTACGACGTAGGTTTTTCTTTGCTGAATTATCCTGATGGTTTCAAATTTGCTTTAAAGAGTGGATTGGAGTCAGATTCCTTCAACCTTGATTTTGATCTTAGCCCAAACTTTGGAGAAACGTTCTCTTTGATCACGGTTACGGATGTTTCTGCTAAACTTTTAGATATAAACCCGAACACTTTTTTAGATGTTGGTTTATTATGGGTGTATGGTGAAGATTTTCCAGGGACTCTTGCATATGGAGGCTTTAATTTGAATTTTAATAACATTTTAGGAAAATTGTACGTGGGATACCCATTCAACAATACTGAGGATCCCTTGAACTATTTCGCTATAAAATTCGGTTACGTAGTTCCAAAACCTGCTGAGTTCATCGATGATTTAAAGTTGGAGTTAAGGGTGGTAAACGGTAGGATTGACTTTTCAATCTTTTTAGTAGAACCTTTGTAAAATGAATAAAAATCAAGGGTTTCTAATGATAGAGAGTATATTTGAAATTTTTATCGTTTCTTTATCAATGCTGATCGTAATAGGTACTTTTTTCGGTACAATCAACATTTTAAAAAGTTCGTTAGATGAAATGGTTAATCTAAATCTTATTTCCAACGCCGTTATGGAAGTGATAGTTGTTGCAAAAAATGAGATTACTAATGTGACCTCCTACGATTCTTCAACCGTCTTAGGAAATTCATCTGATGGCAACATAGTTGGTTTTTCATACAATAAATTCACACAAAAGATTAACCGTTACAAAGATTCAGGGTGGGATAAAGGGTCCACATTGATTTCAGGAAATATAACAACTTTTTCATACGATGGAAAATTTTTAAATGTAACATGGGATGATGAGTATGAGTTAAAGCTTTTCATCCCTTTTTAGAGTTTCTAGAGAAAGATCCTTAAATGGGTGGGGAGAAGGGGAAAAAGAAAAAGCTTTTTTATCCTTATGGGTGGGGAGCGGGGCGAAGGGGCGCTAACACATGTTTTAAAGTTTCTAAAAACCCCAAAAGATAAAACTTAGGAGGAAATCAGTAATCAATGGCTAATGAAATAATCGAAACCTACAAAATTTTAGAAGAAAGAATAAAGTCAGAGAATATTCAAATTTACTTTGATATGTTGGATTCTCCTTATCCTTCTTTTAAATCCAAAGCTATTCAAGAATTAACAAAGCAAAAAATTGATGCCCCAAGGATTAAAGAGTATTTAAAAGATCCCGATAAAAATGTCAGATTTTCTGCATATAGGTACTTAGATAAAATGGGTCTTTTGGATGAGAATACTATAAAAGAGTCTTTGAAAGACATTTCAGCAAACATTAGAAAAGAAGCAATTATCAGCTACATTCAAATGGATATAAAACCTATAGAATTTATTTTGGAGTTTACCGAAGATCCCGATCCAATGGTTAGATATCAACTGATATCCACCTTTTTGGAATTCTACCCCGAAGATTCAGAAAAGATTATTAGTAAAATGAAAAACGATCCCTATATTAAAATAAAACAGCTGATTTCTGCTTTGCAGAACATCTCTGAAACCTTAAAATCCGAACAAGTAGATAAAAGCGTTAAGGTTATGGCGCTAAGAAGATTTTATGAAAGAGAAGATGCCTATACCTTTTTTAACTCTTTAAAAGAAACTTATTTTGATTGCAACAATGAAACAAAAGGTATAATAATAAAATTCTTTTCTGGTTTACCGTGTGAAGTTATAAATAAATTCATCGAAAAAATCTTGCAGGAAGAAAAAGATATTCACATTCTTCAGCTTGCTGCAAATACCTCAAAGAAAGTTTGTGGAATTGATTCTATTCCTACCTGGTTGATCGACCAATTGGTGAACAGTGAAGAGGCAAAAATCGTTAAGTTTGGATTGAAATTAGCTACTGAAAAGGAAGATATGAGTTATGTAGATTTTTGTAGAGACTTATTATCTGCCGTAGACGATGACTTAGTCATCGGTGCAAGTGACTATCTCATTTATTTTCAAGACTATATGCTTAAAGATTACGTTCCTAACTTTCTAAATTCATTATCCTCCAAACGAATAAGGGAAGGGTTGAAAATAATAAGAAAATTAAAATTAGATAATTTTATAGAAGATATATCATTAATCGCTCTCAACAAAATGTATCCTATTTCCCTAAGAAAAGCCGCCGTTAATCTACTGAAATTTTTTAAAGCAAAAGATTATTGGGAAATCCCAAATCAAATACTTAAAGACCCTTATGAAAACGGTAATTTAAAACTTGCTGCGTTAAATGCACTTCTACGTCTAAATGCGGAGATGGTAGTAAATTTTTAAAAAGATAATGACCGCAGTTTTTGAACCTCACTGCCTGGTTTGTGAAAAAGCGGTAGACTTTGGAGAACTTATTTGCGACAATTGCAGAGGGAATCTTCACTCACCTTCTCTTTCAGAAGGTGATTTTAAAGTTTATCATTATGGAAAATACGAGTATCCTTTGTCCAACTTAATAAAAGAGTTCAAATACCATTCACATCCAAAAATTGCCCAAATTTTTGGAAATATGCTAGCAAAGTTTTTTATAGATTTAAAATTTCCAGAACTAAATTATACTGTGTCATATGTACCTTCAAATTTCTCAAGTATTCATGAAAAAGGTTTTGTACCCGCTCACTTAATTGCTCACCATTTTTCTGACATCTTAGGCTTCCCTATAATAAATCTCTTTTCCTCAAAAACTCATAAAAGACAAGCTCAATTGGATTATCGAAAGAGAAATGAAAACGTTAAAAACAAGATAAAATTGATTCACGTCCCCCCGAAGAATATTATTATTATAGATGATGTGTACACTACAGGGGCTTCGATGAACGAGGTGGGTAATTTGCTCATTAATAAATGTGATGTTTTAATTGGCATTACTGTAGCAAAAGCTTATAGGTATTCTTTTAATAGTTCTTTATAGTTTTTTATATCACATATCGCTCCCACATATTTTAACTTTTCTGCTGAAAAGGCATTCCCCAACCTGGCGGCTTTTATAACATCTAAACCTATAATCGTTCCTATGTACAAACCTGACCAAAATGCATCCCCTGCTCCCGTTGTGTCTATTACCTCTTTTGCATAGGACTCAAAATGTGTATTTTTTTTACCGTCAGAAAATATAAATCCCTTTTCACCTAATGTAAGAATTACGTTTTTTACTCCTAGCTCATGGAAATGATTTATGTATTCTTCTTCATTTTTATTTTCCTTGAAAATATGTATACAATCATCTAGAGAGGGTTTGATAAAATCCACGTAAGGCATAATCAATTTTAGAACATCTTCTATTTCTAAAGATGTTTTCCACAATATCTCTCTATAATTGGGATCAAATCCTATCAAAACATTATTTTTTTTGGCAACTTTTAACAATTTGAGTGTATTTTTTAGGTTATTATCAGAAGATAACGACCAAGAAGAAAAGTGAAAGATATTTGCTTTTTTTACAATATCAAGATATGAATCAGTAATATCTAAATTTAAAGAGGCAGATCTCAATGGATAAAATTCGGGAGAAGATTTAGACTTCAAAACATAAACAATGTCTGTAGAAAATCGTTCATCTTGTAAAATAGCCTGTACATCCACATTATAATTATTTAATTGTTCAAGGATAAAATCTCCAAAAGGATCCTTACCTATCCTCGAAATCATAGCAGATTTGAAACCTTGTTTAGAGATGTTAACAGCTATGTTACTTGGTGAACCTCCTAAAAATTTGTCAAAGGAAGTTGCATTTTTCAATCCTCTTACATAATCTTTAGAGATGAAGTCTATCAACACCTCACCAAAAGAGACAAAATTAACCACTCTATTCCCACCTCTTTTTTGATCTTTTTTTAGAGCCCTTTCCCCTCACTCCCCATTATATCTCTGAAAAATTCTTTTATTTCGTAAGAGGCTATTTTTTATCATCAGTTTTCAGGTAATGCAAAAGAATAGTATCTTCATTTAATTTTTTAAAATCATTTAGCTTGAAATTATATTTATCATTCACGTATTTGAAAATCGATAGATCACCTTCAATAATCACCGGTTCGATAGTTAGAAAGATTTCATCAATTAAATTTTTTTCTAAAAACAAGGAGTTTATTGTAGAACCCCCTATTAATGCAACTTCAGTGTGTCCTTCCTTCTCTAGTTCATCCAATAATATCTCTGGAGGTTTGTCTGTAAAGTAAAGATATTTGTCATATTTCAACTCAACGTCTTTATATTTTTCAGGATTTCCTGTCAACACAATATTAATTCTTTTTTTTAAAGGAGAACCTATCTCTTCAAATGTTTTTCTACCCATAAGTACTATGCCAATATCTCTGGTTATATTATAGAAATGTTCTTTATCTTCTACCGAGGACCAACTTCTTTGTGAATCATCTGACATTCGAATTTTTCCATTCATACTTTGAACCATTATTAACTTTACTCTCATATAATTAATCCTCCCTAAACTTCTATTCTTTTATAATTAATAATCTTAGGAATAGTAAAACTCCTTTAACGTTTTAAGCTAAGTAGATTAGTTCGAAATGTTAAATTATTTTTGTTTTTTCAATAAGATTTATAACAGAATTTATCATTTTCAAAGAAAACTAAGATTTTTGGCTCTAATCGCTTTTAATCGGATTTAATCAGTTCTAATAGCTTCTAATCCTAAATAATTCCCTTTTGAGATGAAAGTTACATGTGATAAAATATAAAATGATCAATTTGTTTATTTAATTTATTATATCATATCAGGAGGTGGCAGTAGTATGAAAAAAGTAGTTGTTTTATTTGCTATATTGACAATGGTTTTGAGCGCTTTTTCTATTACCATAACGATAGCGGCTGGTGCAGTAGGAAAGGAATTGGAAGTTCTCTATGAACAGGTGGAGATCTTTAGTAAAGAGAATCCAGACATAACTGTAAATGTGCTTCCAATGCCCAACAGTTCTACGGATAGGCACGATCTTTACGTTACTTACTTAGCTTCAGGTACACCGGATCCAGATGTATTAATGCTTGACGTTATCTGGCCAGCAGAATTCGCTCCATTCTTAGTAGATTTGACGGATGACTATGATTATTTTGGACTTGATGGATTTTTCCCTGGAACTGTTGCTTCGAATATCGTAGATGGAAGTTTGGTATCCGTACCATGGTTTACTGATGCTGGTATTCTTTATTACCGAAAAGATTTGTTGGAAAAATATGGTTATGATGTTCCAGAAACCTGGGATGAACTGTACACAGCTGCAAAAGATATCTCCGAGAAAGAAGGAATTGAAGGTTTCGTATGGCAAGGAGCCAGGTATGAAGGTTTAACCTGTGACGTTATGGAATTCGTTCACAGTTTCGGTGGAGAGATAATGAAAGAGGGAGAAGTTGTCGTTGATGATCCTGAATATTACGATAACAATGTTGCAGCAATAACTTTCATGGACAAATTGATAGAAGATGGCGTAAGTCCAGCGGGAGTAACTACCTACATGGAGGAAGAAGGTAGAAGAGTTTTCCAAAACGGCGATGCCGTGTTTATGAGAAACTGGCCATACGCATGGCCTTTAGTTAACGCTCCTGAGTCACCTGTTGCTGGAAAAGTTGGTATAACGGTTCTTCCAAAAGGACCCGAACCAGATGGAAGAAATTCTGCTACGTTGGGTGGATGGAACCTTGGTATAAATGCAAACTCTTCGCCAGCTGAGATAGAAGCTTCTAAAAAATTGGTCAAATTCTTGGTTAGTAAAGAACAACAAGTTTACAAAGCCGTTCATGCTGGTCAAACACCAACTTTGATCGAGGCATACAATGATCCAAGAACTATTGAAGCGAATGATTTCTATGCTGATCTTCTAGATGTTTTCTTGAATGCTGAACCAAGACCAATTTCTCCAATATATGCTGAAATTTCTTACGAGATACAAGTTGCTGTTCACGAAGTTCTAACACAGCAAGCTGAACCCGAAAAAGCCTTAAACAACTTAGCAGAAAATCTCAAAGCTATAGTTGAATAAAAACAAAGAATTTGATATAATTTTTCATAGGTGGGCGGTAAACGGAGTTCCTCCGTCTACCGCCTTTCTGTATAATATAGTAGATTATAATTAGGGGGTGCGTCAATGAAAGTGAAAGGTACGTATAAAAGATCCGATATCTGGCTTGCATTTTGGCTCATTATTCCAACTTTAATTGCTATCGGTATTACCGCCTTTTATCCTTTAGGACAAACTCTTTATGATAGTTTCTTCAAATGGTCTCTTAGACCAGGATTTGAAAGAGAGTTTGTAGGATTTCAAAATTATATCAATTTGTTTCAAGATCCGAGATTTTTGAGTTCTTTATGGAACACTATATATTTTACTTTTTTTTCTGTACTTATAGAATTCCTTTTGGGATTAGTAACAGCGTTAATATTGAATGCAGACTTTAAATTGAGAGGTTTGGTAAGAGCAGCAGTTTTAATTCCATGGGCAATACCTACAGCGGTCTCTTCCCAAATGTGGAAATGGATGTATAATGACCAATATGGTGTAATAAGTTTAATGCTATATAATCTAGGAATACTCGAGGAAGGTACCCCCATTCTAGGAACTCCAGGTATGGCTATGACTGCGATTATAGGCGTTGATGTCTGGAAAACTACTCCATTTGTTGCTCTCTTACTCCTTGCAGGACTTCAAACCATACCCAATGAGTTATACGAAGCAGCTAGAATTGATGGCGCCAGTATATGGAAGCAATTTACTTCTATCACTTTGCCTGTATTAAGGCCTACGATTGGTGTAACGTTAATATTCAGAACTTTGGACGCTTTGAGGGTTTTCGATATCGTTTACATCATGACACAGGGTGCAGTGGGAACTGAAACTTTGGCAGTTTACAATAGGTCACTTTTAATGGATAATATATTCTCTCCAAGAGGTTTGTTTGGCTACGGCTCTGCATTATCGGTCGTAATATTTTTAATAATTGGAATATTTACAATAATTTATATGCGCTCGTTGAACATTAAATTAGATTGAGGAGGGCAAAAACATGAGATGGGGAATGCGAGCAAAAAGAAATACTCAACGTACAATTTTATATATTCTGGTTATATTGATGGTTATCTTTTACATTTTCCCTTTCTATTGGGCAATCAAAAGTTCTTTTACTGCCGATCAATACCTTTTTACAAAAAACATTACGCTTTGGCCACAAGGTTTCACCTTTGAAAACTATATAAAAGTTTTCACAGAGAGACCTTTCGGATTAAATATATTAAACTCTATAATAGTGGCCGGAGCCACGACTATTTTCTCCATAATCGTTGGTTCTTTTGCAGCTTACGCAATAGCTCGCTTAAAGATTCCTGGGAAAGGACCTTTGATGTTACTAATACTTGCAGTAAGTATGTTCCCTCAAGTTTCTATATTGGGTGGTCTTTTTCAGTTGCTCAGAAATTTAGGATTGATAAACACTTATCCTGGCTTGATAATACCATATATCGCTCTGAATTTACCTTTAACAACTTGGATATTACAAAATTTCTTCAGAGAGCTTCCTAAAGAGATAGAAGAATCTGCGTATATAGACGGATGTTCTAAATTTGAAACTTTGTGGAGAATTGTTTTGCCTCTTTCTGCCCCAGGGTTGGTCACGACTGGTTTGTTAGCTTTTATTCAAGCTTGGAATGAATTCTTATTTGCTTTAACTTTCATGCAAACCCCGGAAAAATACACAGTTCCAGTTGCGATTGCTATGTTTACGGGTAAAACCTTCTACGAAGTTCCGTGGGGGCAACTGATGGCTGCGTCAGTAATAGTTACAATGCCATTGGTTATTTTGGTTTTAGTGTTCCAAAATAGGATAGTTCAAGGTTTAACAGCCGGAAGCGTAAAAGGATGATGTAGAATGAAAGTTTTGTTTGGCACAGATGGCATTAGAGAGGTCGTTAATGAAAAGTTGACTATTGATTTGGCAATGAAACTTGGAAATTCACTTGCAAGTTTGTTTGGTTCGGAGTATAAAAAATTGTATATCGCAAGAGATACACGAAATTCAGGAGAGGTATTGGAAATGGCCGTTGCTTCAGGAGCATTGGCGGGCGGAATGAATGTAGAATCATGCGGAGTTCTAACCACACCAGGATTGGCGTATATAACTAAGAAAGAAAAGTCTATCGGCGTTGTCATTTCTGCATCTCACAACCCTCCAATGTACAATGGATTAAAAGTTTTTTGTGAAGGGTTTAAAATTTCCGATGAAACAGAAGAAAAATTAGAAGAAATAATTTTGAATGGTTTACTTAAATACTGTGATTATAGAGATATTGGAAGATACATAGAAGATTCCTCAAAAAAAGAATATGTTGATTACGTAGTTTCTTTGTACAAAGAAAATATACAAGGTAATGATTTAAAAATTGCTGTTGATGTGGGTAACGGAGCCGCTGGAGCGATAATAGATGACATTTTTGGCGAACTCGGTTTGAACTATACAGTATACCAAAATGCCCCTGATGGTTTCAATATCAACGAAAACTGTGGTTCTACTTCACCTCAAACTTTGTCTAAAATCGTTAAGGAAGAAAAGTATGATCTTGGAATCTTGTTCGATGGGGATGCGGACAGATGCCTTTTTATCGATCACCACGGTAATCTTGTAGATGGGGATGTTTTGATGGCTATCAATGCTCTGAAATTGAAAGCTCAAGAAAGATTAAAAAACAAGATCGTTGTTGCAACCATTATGAGTAATTTAGGTTTGGAAGAGTATTTAAAGAAAAATGAAATACATCTTCTACGTACAAACGTAGGAGACAAATACGTTTTGGAAAAAATGCTACAAGAAAATGCTACAATCGGAGGCGAACAATCAGGACACATTATATTCCTTGATAGATCTACAACAGGAGACGGAATAATTACGGCTTTAGAGACTTTGGAAACTTTGAAATATTTCTCTAAATCGCTTGATGATTTTCTTCAAGAAATTCCTAAATATCCCCAACACTTGGAAAACGTTACAGTTAAGGATAAAGTAAAAATCATGAAGGACATCAGAATTGAAAATTTAACAAGAAAATACCAAAGTGTTAAAGGATTCAGGATTCTAATCAGACCTTCAGGAACTGAGCCTAAAATAAGAATAATGACCGAAGGATCCAATAAAGAAACAATTGAAAAATGCATCACAGAATTTAACCAACTTATACAAAGTATTGATAACGAGTAAAATAGCTTTAAAAAACGGGGCTTTTTAACACATTAGCCCCGTTTTTTTAATGATTATTCTTGTTTATCTATAGAAAAATTGAATTACGTACCTAACATTATTTCTATAAACTATCAAGGCTACGTAACTGTTCTTTTCAACTGAGGAAGCTATTTTTTCCCAGTCATCAGTATTCTGTATGTCATAATAAACCCCATTAACCGCTATCTCTGTAATAACATCACCTGCTCTTAGCCCAAGAGCGTATGTATCGTCTTGTATTTCTTCAACAATAACTCCTTGAATACTACTTCTTATATTGTATTTTTGTCTATCCTCTGAAGTTATATCTCTAACTACGATTCCAAAATAGGCTTCTACAGCTTCAGGTGTTTGGCTCCCCAAAGTTACATTGAAAGTAATCCTTTCTCCAAACCTATCGACAACTACTTCTACAGTAGTCCCAGCTGGATAAGTGGATATTAAAGAAGTTAAATCGTCCACATTTTCTATTTTTTTGCCATTGACTTCCACTATTACATCATTTACTTTTATACCGGCTTTCTCAGCGGCTCCACCTGGCACCAAATCTTGGACATAGGCTCCTTTGTCTACTTCTAACCCCAAAGATTTTTTCAATTCTTCGGTTATATTGCTGATGTATACACCCAAATAAGCTCTTTGAAAGGATCCGGTTTCCATAACAGAATCAGCAAATCTTTTTGCTATGTTAATAGGAATGGCAAAGCCTATGTTCACGCTTCCTAATTGAGGATCTACTGCGATTGCAGTGTTAATTCCAATGACTTCCCCATGTATATTCAGTAGAGGTCCTCCGCTATTGCCGGGATTAATAGTTGCATCCGTTTGTATCAAATCAACATAGTTCCCATTTCCATCCGGTTTTGGAATGCTTCTATTGGTTGCACTTATAACCCCTGATGTAACGGTGTTTTGTAAACCCAATGGATTACCTATAGCTATCGCGTCTTCGCCAATCTTAATTTTGTCTGAATCACCTAAAGGCAGCGTTGGTAAGTCTTCATCAGCGTTTATCTTAATTATTGCTAAATCGAGATCTTCATCTCCACCTACCAACTCGGCGTCATAGTTTTTTCCATTCGGCAAAGATACAGATATCTGTTCTGCACTTTCTATCACATGATAGTTTGTCAATATGTAGCCTCTTTTATCGAAAATAAAGCCAGATCCCACTCCTTTTGTTTGATACTCTGGCATTTCTTGGCCAAAGAATCTTTCAAAAAATTCTTGAATGTAGGGATCTATTGGAACGGCAGCTGAACGAGTGGATTCAATATTTACAACGGCTGGAGCAGCCTCTTCAACTACGTTAACTACTGGACTTTCGTATCCTTCATTCACAATTGCAAATGATGATATGGAAAGTAAAAATACAGTCAAAATTAACAAGATAGATTTTTTCATAATAGCACCTCCAATTATTTTATTCACTTAAATTATAAACCAACTTCTTAAAAGAAACTTAAAAGCTTGCATTTTTAGTTTTTTCTTTCTATTGTTTTCTACTACCTGGTTTTATTAATTCTAAACCTTGGATACATAAAGGGCAGTTTTCTGGGGAGTAGGTAGCAGCTTTTATAGTAACAAGCGACATGATTTCTCTATTTTCTAAAAACCTTTTAGAAGATCTGTTGACGATGCAGGCGAATGAAATCACATCTCCTCCGTTACTTTCAATCAATTTTGCAACTTCCAACGTCGATTTTCCTGTAGTTATTACGTCTTCTACTATTAGTATTTTGCTTTTATCATTTATAGCTTGACCTCTACGCAAACTCATTTTCCCATTTTCATCTCTCTCAGCGAATAAAAATGGAACGTTTAAAGCTCTTGCTACTTCGTATCCTATGATAATTCCACCTAATGCAGGAGATACAACGTAGTCTATTTTTGACTTTACTTTATCAGCAATTAATTTGCCAAAAAGTTCCGAATACTCTGGATATTTAAGAACTTTTGCACATTGAATATACGTGTCAGAATGTAATCCAGAAGATAATAAAAAGTGCCCCTTTAAAAAGGCCTCAGTGTCTTTTAATATTTCTAATACTTTAGTTTCATCGTATTTTGTATTATCGTTCATTAAGATTTTTTACCTCCTGATATCTCTATTTTATATACTCTAAAACTCATGTTAGCGCCCCTTCACCCCGCAGCCAGCCCATTAGGATTAAAGGGTCTTGGCCCCTTTGACCCGCTCCCCATCCCACAGCTCGGGTTTATCTTTATTTTAAAAATTCGAAAATCTTATCATAAAATTTATTTTTATTGTAAACGCATTCAAATAACTCATGTTTCCCTTTGGAAAAAGGAACTTTCTCGATGTTTGAATTCTTTATCTTCTTATATTCTTCGATGTTGACTATTTTATCTTCCTCTCCAAAAAGCAACAATGTTGGGATATCAACCTTTTCGATTTCTTTTAACGCAATTTCAGCTTCGTCGAACATTTGACGAGCAGTTCGGACGGTTATTTTATCATGTACCAGCGGATCTTTTTTATATAATTCACATGCTTTTTTATCCGTGGATAGGTCATAAGGATTAATTCCATTTGAAAAAGTAAGTGTTGGAAATATCGAGAAAAGGTTTAAAAGCCAACTTAGTTGTCTAATATCCCCCAAGGCAGGAGAAGAGAGAATAAGTTTTTCGGGTTTTTTCTCCGTTATTTCAACGAATCTTGAAGCGATTAACCCCCCAAGAGAGTGTCCAAATAGCAGATATTCTTCTTGAACATAATTTTCTAAAAAAGAATAAATCTCGTAAAAATTCTCTATATCGCCTTTTTTCCCAGTAGTATAACCATGCCCCGGAAGATCGAAGGTAAAAACAGCAATCCCTATCTTATTTAATTGCTGAATAAAATTCACATATCTTCCGGAATATTCTCCAAGACCGTGAATTAGATATAAATTTTTATAGTTATTTGTGTTTGGTAAGTAATATCTATGATATATTTTCATAAACAAATTATATCACAGTTCATAAAGCTTTTTGATTTTCTATCGCTTCCATTATTTCATCATTAGTTTTATGTTTCCTTAATAAACTCAAGATGAATTCTAAAGCCTCTTTTGGGGACATATCGTTGATGAACTTTCTTAGAATAATTGTATTCTTCATCTCATCAGGATTATACAACAATTCTTCTTTTCTTGTACCTGATAATTTTAAGTTTATAGCAGGAAATATTCTCTCATTAGAGATTTCTCTTGATAACACCAGCTCCATATTTCCTGTACCTTTAAATTCTTCAAATATCACTTCATCCATCTTCGATCCAGTTTCTATTAATGCCGTGGCTAAGATGGTCAAACTGCCACCTTCTCTAATCTTTCTTGCAGCGCCAAAGAATTTCTTTGGGAAAATTACAGCGGCAGGATCAAGACCACCACTCAGCAATTTTCCACTGGATGGTACATAAAGATTATATTCACGTGCAACCCTTGTCAAACTATCAACTAAAACAACCACATCGTGACCAAACTCAACTAGCCTCTTAAAGTGGTCCAAAGCCATTTCTGCGATTCTTATTTGATTTTCTGGGTCCATATCAAACGGGGCTGCTATAACGTTAGCATCTACCGTGTCACGAATATCTGTCACCTCTTCAGGCCGTTCGTCTATTAAAAGTATGTACCTTCTAGTATCAGGATAATTTTCGGCAATAGAGTTGGCAATATCTTTTAGCAGCGTAGTTTTACCAGCTTTTGGAGGAGCAACGATTAACCCTCTTTGCCCAAAACCTATAGGAGAGAAAAGATCAATTATTCTTGAGCTGTATGGTGCGTTCTTATGTTCCAAAACCATTCTGGTTTTTGGATACTCAGGAGTTAAATTTTCAAAAGACACTCTATCCCGAGCGTTTTCGGGAGGTAAAGAATTAACCGCTTCTATTCTTAATAAAGCAAAAAATCTTTCGCCTTCTTTTGGAGGCCTTATTTGACCTGCTATTATGTCTCCTGTGAAAAGGTTGAATTTTCTAATCTGAGATTGAGAAACGTATATATCATCAGTTCCCGGCAACAATGAGTTGTCTACGCTTCTCAAGAAACCGTAACCATCCGGAAGTACTTCCAAAATCCCTTCATAAAAAAAGTATCCGATCGATTCAGTTTGTTTTCTTAAAATAGCAAACTTCAATTCGTTTTTTGTCATCTTAGAATAATTGGATATTTCGAGTTTGCGGGCTAATTCGTATAACTCTTTTCTGGTCATTTCGTTTAATTTAGCCATATTAATTTCAATGGCTTGAATATTATCTCTACTTTGTTTCTTTGATACTAAATTGTTAGTATTTTCATCCATGTGAATCCTCCTCATTACATTTAGTTTTTGCTGCGCCCTGTAACCTCTTTAAAGGCAAATTCTTTCTTCTATTAGCGCCCCTTTGCCCCCAGCCCGCCCTTCTAAGGAAGGGAATTTTTTACCCTTTCATTCCCTTCACATCCATCTAATTTCCACCCACAAATTATTCCTTTATAGATGTAGGCA
Organism: Petrotoga sp. DB-2; assembly: GCF_054051725.1. Classification (NCBI taxonomy): domain Bacteria; kingdom Thermotogati; phylum Thermotogota; class Thermotogae; order Petrotogales; family Petrotogaceae; genus Petrotoga; species Petrotoga sp. DB-2. The sequence continues at coordinate 120,091 of NZ_JBSVZD010000001.1, forward strand.
GTCGTCTGCTAGCGTTCGAATATAGCATACAGATCATAATTTATTAATAAACTTTGTGAGCATATCACATAATAAGAACGAAGTAATCCCTTAATAGAACAAAAGGGCAGTCACAGAAATAGTACAGTGTGGAGAACAAGAAATATTCTTGGCAGAATCTAAATGAAGTCCATCCGTAATTCAAGAAACATAAATTAAAAAGTATCAATCACAAGAAAACTTTTTAAAAGCCAACCGATTTATTTTAGGGCATTAAGAATCGGCTTTTAGGGAAGTTACGTCTGGAGCAAAGACTTTGTGTTCTGCACCTTGATTTTCAATCTGGTTTCCATGGTTATCTAAAATTACTTCACCATCAAAATTTTCTTTGAGTGCATATTCTAAAGATATGAGCCCAATTTCCAATTGTTCTTTTTCAGGTTCCTTGGTAGTAATTTTTTGAAGCAACAATCCTGGATAGGCAAGAATTTTTCCTATTTTTGTGTCAATGATTTTTGCAGTAAACCTTTGAAATTCGTAAGCTAAACCTGCAACTAGTGGAAGAAGTACTATTCTAGAAATTACTTTCTGCAAAGTTGAATTGAAGCCTAATCCACCCGTTATAGCAAAAACAATAATCGAAGCAAAAACCGTAATTATCAAGAAACTAGTACCACATCTAGGATGCAAGGTTGGGTATTTTTTGGCGTATTTGACCTCTAAAGGCTCATTGTTTTCGTAGGTAAATACACTTTTGTGTTCGGCTCCATGGTATTGAAAAACTCTTTTTATATCTTTCATGAAAGAAATACCCCAGATGTAGGCAACAACCAAAAACGCTCTTATAAAGCCTTCAGTGAAAGCAAACCAAAATTCAGATTCGATGTTGAAGGGTTTGGTTATAAACACAGGTAAAACACCGAACCCTAAAGTTGCAACTGCAACAGCAAGTAATATGGCAATAACCATATCTTTTGTAGTTAATTCTTCCTCTTCTTCTCCGGATACTTTAGCCGAATAAGATAATGCGTTCATACCAATTATCATTGCATGTAGTAATACAAAAAAACCTCTAATAATAGGTATTTTTTCCCAAATCCCCCAAGAGTTATCCTTTAACCTTTTAACTGCTATACTTCCGTCTTTTCTTTTTACTGCGACTACGGTATTTCTTCCTTTCATCATTACGCCTTCAATAACCGCTTGTCCACCTACGGTTTTAGGTTTTGGTTTCACTAGATTGAATCCTCCTTAAAATCTCTTCTGCAACACCTTGTTCAGTAACTACATAGTAAAATTTTATAGCCTCTTTGTCTATTCCATTGTTCTTATTAAGTACTTGAGATGCCATTCTACGCAGCTTGTATCTTTCACCGTTATCTAATTTTGTAATATCTTTTATAATATCAAAAAGATGCGTGTTTTGTGAACACGCTTCAATGATTTCCAATATTGCTTTCTCGTTTTCATTCATTTTTACTGTTGAGAATACTCTTCTGGGGAAATATTTTCAGAAACCTTCGCCACCACTTTGAACTTAATACCCGTTCTTTTTTCCGAACCTACTTCAACCTCCACAAAACCAGGGATAACGTATATCTCCTTCCCTTTAGCCTCGATAAATCTCTTTGCAATGGCAATAGCCTTCACTGCTTGATTAACTGCTCCAGCTCCAATAGCTTGTAGTTCAACCTCGTCTGTTTTTGACAGAACTCCTGCTATAGCTCCAGCAACTTTGTTCGGTGCAGATGAATGACTGACTTTTAACACTTCCATGTCTTGGCTCCTCCTTTGTGGACAGGCTATATATTTATTTTACCATAAATTTTAATAATGTCAAAGAAAAAATTGAAAAAAGAATATCGAAATGATATAATTAAAAAGAAACAGCCTCACGGCAAGTAATGAAGTCAATATTTGCTGCATTATTTTAAGGGAAAACGGTGAAAATCCGTTACGGTCGCGCCACCGTAATCGGGGACGAAACTTACAAAAGCCACTGGAAAGATCCGGGAAGGCGTAAGGAGTAGAGTGATCCGAAAGTCGGGAGACCTAAATAATGCAGGTTTTTCTATCTCTTCGCGCCAAAGAGATAGAAAAAATGTTTAAATGGCGCTAATTTATATAAGGAGGCCATTTGGTATGAGGAAGGTGTTATTTACATTTTTTACGATTTTGTTGTCGGTTGTTTTGACCGCAGAGTATTTGATGGTGGATGATCTTGGAAGATTAGTCTCTTTTGAGGGAGAGGTTAACAGGGTTATTTCCGCCGCACCCGCTGTATCTGATTATATCAAATATTTAGGCTTAGAGGAAAAAGTAGTAGGCGTAACAGATTGGGATACCCATATAGATGCTGAAAAAATTGGTAATTTAGTGCCTTTAAATCTCGAAAAAATAGTTTCTTTGAATCCGGATGTTGTTTTTTTAACTGGAGGGTTTCAAGAACCTGAGATTAGTAGATTGGAAAGATACAATATCAAATCCTTTGTGATTAATCCAGTTAATTTTAATGATATCTATAGGGATATTGTATTAATTGGCAGTATCTTAGGCGAGAGAGAAAAAGCTCAAACTCTTTCAAATAAACTAAGACAAAATGTTTTAAATATAGCCAAAAGTTCTTTCACTTGGAAAAATAAACCAACGGTTTTATATTTAATGGTTCAAAATAATGTAGCTGAAATTTGGACGGCAGGAACTGGTTCATATATAAATGAGTTAATTGCTTACGCTGGAGGATTAAATTTAGCCGCTCCATATACTGGGAACAATGGTTTTTTACTGGTAGGTCCTGAATTCGTCGTTGCCCAAAATCCTGATATCATAATTGTTTCCTCTTATTATGAAGGCGACGAAACCTCTAAAAATACTATCTTGAATGCCAAACAATTTGAAAATGTAAAAGCTGTTAAAGAAGGAAAAATAGTTATGGTCGATGGTAACAAAATGCATCAAGCTTCTCCCTCTCTGATCGATGTCCTTGAACAATTATACGAGTATTTTGGTGAAAACAGATGAAAATTATCCAAAAACAAGGGGATCTACCCCTTGTTTTATTTCTTATAATCTCTAGCTTTTTATTAATTTTACTTTTCACATCTTTTGGGAGTGTAAAGGTTCCTGTTAGAGATATCTTTACCTCTTTAATAGGTAAAAACAGCAATGATATTTACAACAATTTGATTTTAAACATAAGACTTCCAAGAGTAGTTGGTAGTTTCCTTGTAGGCAGCATATTGGCAGTTTCCGGGAATGTCTTACAATTGGTAGTACAAAATCCCCTAGCAGATCCATACATTTTAGGAATCTCTTCAGGAGCTAGCTTCGGTGCTGTGTTATACACAGCGTTAAGCAGCATTTATGGTCTTTCTCTTTTCCTTGGATTAGAAGCTTTTTCTTTTATTTTTGGTATATTAGCAACATTTATTGTTTTAATATTGGCTCGACAGGGTAAAAAGCTTCCCGTTTTATCTCTAATACTAAGCGGGGTAATAATTAGTTTTTTGTTTAACTCATTTACTACACTTTTTACTGTGATGTATTGGGGAAACTTAATTCACGTCAACACATGGTTGATGGGAAGCACAGGAGATTTAATTTGGAGCGATAATTTAAAATTTTTTTTTACACTCATCATTCAATTTATTTTAGTTTTATTATTTTCCAAACGATTGAACGTTCTTTCGATGGGAGATGACATGGCGGTATTTTCGGGAATAAATCCCGATCGATTGAAACTTTTTTTGATTGTAATAAACGTTTTCGCGGTATCTTTCACTGTATCCCAGGTGGGAATAATAGGTTTTGTAGGACTTATAATCCCTCATATAGTAAGAATGGTTAAAGGGCCATATTCGCTTGTTTCAAACTTATATTCACTCTTCATTGGAGGAATGTTTTTAATGTCTGCAGATTTTGTTTCCAGAACACTATTTGCTCCTACAGAACTTCCTATCGGTGTGGTAACCTCAATAGTAGGTGCCCCAATATTCATTTTTGTAATGAGGAGAAAAGAAAAAATATGATAACATTTAACAACGTCCGTTTCACTTATGGGAATGGCTTTTTTTTGAAAATTGATGATTTAAAAATAGTAAAAGGAGATATTGTTTCTATAATTGGCCCAAATGGAGCAGGTAAAAGTACTCTTATCAAGATTCTTTCAGGAATTCTGAAAAATTACAAAGGAGAAATAATACTAAACCATAGTGAATTAAAGAATTATTCTTACAAAGAGCTATCAAAAAAGGTAGCAGTTGTACCACAAGAATTCAACACTTCTTTCGATTACGATTTGGAAAGTATCGTTTCAACGTCAAGAATACCTTTCTCAAATGGAATAACCTTTTTTGAATCCGAACAGGACAAAAGGATTATCGATGAAGCCCTTCAAACTGTTGGACTAGTAAATTATAAAAACAAGCCATTTTCATCAATGTCTGGAGGAGAAAAGCAAAAAGTTATGATTGCTCGAGCAATTGCCCAACAAACTCCCATATTACTTTTAGATGAATTCTCCTCGCATTTAGATCCCGGTTACACTCAAAGTCTCTTAAAAATTGTTAAGGAAATGGTCACCAAAGAAAGGAAAACAGTTCTAGCAGTATTTCATGATGTGAACAACGCGGCATTATTCTCGGATAAAATAATAGTTATGAAGAATGGATCTGTTAAATATTCGGGTACACCAGCAGAGGTATTAAATGAATCTGTCATGAATGAAATCTTTGAAATGGATGCTTATATTATAAAACATCCAATAAAAAAAGTTCCTCAAATTTTATTCAAATAAGGTGTGAAAATGGCTACTATCGATGTAATAGGTGGAATCTTTTTAGACATTTATATACTTAAAAATGATGGTTATCACAATTCAAAAATTTTACAACTTCCGGGAGGATCGGCATTAAATGTGGCTATCGGTCTTTCTCAATTAGGCCATAATGTAAGAATATTCGGCAATGTTGGCAAAGATTTTGTTGGTAAGTTTTTATTAGAGAGTCTATCCTTTCATGCTGTTAATGTTGAATGGATAAAGAGGGTTGATCAAAACACCGCTACTTTCATTACAATAAACGAAAAGCCAATTGCAATAGATAGAAGAATAAATGATTTAGACTTGATTATACCAAAGAAAAAATCAGAGTATCTCTTCATCACTACCGAAATTAATGAACGCATAATAAACAGCGATATTTTTCAGAATTACAAAAAAACCTTTTTTGATATAGGTCCTAGGCCAAAGTTAATAAATAAAAGGTGTGAAAATGTGTTTTTTATTGGTAACGAAGAAGAGTGTGAAAATTTTCTGTTTAATTGCGATGTTGTAAAGCTAGGGGAAAAAGGGGCCAAATGGGGTGAAAAAATAGTAGCATTATCTGGCAAAAAAACGCCATATGGAGTCGGTATGGGTGACGTGTTTGATACAGTCTTAATAGACGGAATTTTGAATAATTTAGAAAAAGAACAAATCCTACATAATGCTGTGAACGCTACTCAAAGAATTTCGCAATACTTAGGTGCTTACAACAAAATTATCAATATGAAGTATTAATAATTGTTCTATTGACTTTTAGCCGCTAAAGCTTCCTTCTTTTTACCGTATTCTATCACGTCTTTTAAAGTAATGTTAGATAACTCGTTAAATATTGCATCTTGTACCCTTCTCCAGACAAACTCTACGGGACAATTATTTTGATTTTCACATTCACCTTCGGAAATACAATCGTAAGAGCTCAATGGTACTTCTAAGACTTCTACAATTTCTGAAAGATTGATTTCTTCAGGTGCTTTTGTAAAATAAAATCCTCCAAATTTACCTTTTTCTGAAGCAACTATTTTAGTTTTTTTTAATTCGGCAAATATTTTTGCCAAAAATTCTTGTGAAATACCAGAACTTTCCGCGATCTTCGAGATTGAGATTTTGGTGTTTTTCTCTTCTTTGTTTCTACTCTGAAGTTTATACATTTCATACAAACCACGTATAGCATAACAGCTCTTTATTGTTAACGACATAAAACTCCCCGCCTTTATTCTTGTTTTATAAACAATCCACTTTCCCTTAAACTCCTATATTCAATCTTTTTTAAGCAACTGTGATTTCATTGCAGAGATAAACATCTTGTATGGCATTCAATATTTCTATTCCTTCTTTCATTGGTTTTTGAAACGCCTTTCGTCCACTTATAAGTCCCATGCCTCCAGCTCTTTTATTGATAACAGCGGTTTTTACAGCGTTAGCTAAATCATTTTCTCCTGAAGGTCCTCCGGAATTAATCAATCCAATTCTTCCCATATAATTGTTAACAACTTGGTATCGGGCCAAATCAATTGGATGATCTGAGACTAAGTCTGTATACATTTTTTTGCTGAATTTTCCGTATTTTTCTTCTTCGTTTAATGCTGTATAACCTCCGTTTATTTGAGGTAATTTTTGTTTAACTATATCGGCTTCTATCGTAACCCCTAAGTGATTTGCCTGTCCTGTTAAATCAGCACTTACGTGATAATCTTTCCCGTTTCTTACAAACGCATTGTTTCTCAAATATGCCCATAATACTGTTGCCATGCCTAATTCATGTGCCTCATGAAAAGCTTTACTGATTTCAACTATCTGCCTATCACTTTCCTTGGAACCAAAGTATATAGTTGCTCCGATAGCCGTAGCTCCCAATTCAAATGCTTGCTTCACGTTGGCAAAGAGTATTTGATCATAAGTATTAGGATAAGTTAAAAGTTCATTGTGGTTAATTTTTACGATAAACGGTATCTTATGAGCATACTTTCTAGCCACACTTCCTAAAACCCCTAGAGTAGAAGCAACCGCATTACAGCCACCTTCAATAGCTAATTTTACAATATTTTCAGGATCAAAATAGATGGGATTAGGAGCAAAGGAGGCACCCGCCGAATGTTCTATTCCTTGATCAACAGGAAGAATTGACAAGTAACCCGTATTAGCCAATCTGCCGTGATCAAATAAAAGTTGTAAACTTTTTAAAACTTGAGGTGATCTATCTGAGTTTACAAAAATTCTATCTACCCAATCTGAACCAGGAAGATACAATTGATCTTTCGAAATCTTTGGTGAATTAAAGTTCAGTAATTCATCTGCCTCCTCAGCAAGAAGATTTCGAATAACGTCGATATCCATAAGTTTTTCCTCCTTTTAAGTCTTTTAAGCGCCCTTTGCCCCGCTCCCCACCCATAAGGAAAAGGGTTTTATTCTTTTGACCACAACCCACTCTTCTAAGGAAAGATCCTGCGGTCCCATTGCCCTGCAGCCTGTCCAGAAAATCATAGGAGTCTTTAACTTTTCACCCTGCCACCCGCTCTAACAGAAAACGGCATTCTTTTCACAATCATCGGTATAAATAACAGTTGAAGAATTATACCTGGAATTCCAAACACATAACTCATTAAAATTGAAGTTAAAGGACTAAGATTTATGTTAAGTATTATTCCTATGGTGTAGTAAGCTATCATATATACACCTCTACCTATCAACATAGATACTATTAAATCAAAATATATGTTTTTCTTATTTAAAAGTCCTGATATAAATCCATAGGTTGCAACTTCTATGGTCATAAATATGAAAACAGGGAATGGTGGCATACCGAAAAGTAAAAAATTTAAAACAGGCATTAAAGCCCCTACAAGTAATCCAATCGTTGCCCCTTCCATGATACCAGCCATTAAAGCAACAAAATGCAACGGTAAGATTATAGTTCCCAGCATTGGATTACCGATGCTATGAACCAAAAAGGAAAAAACAACAACTCCCAACGCTATATACACAGGTGATCTTGCAACTCTTCTTAGGGTTGTCTGGTGAGCGGTAGCATTCTCCATGTAAATCACCTCCATTTTGATATATGGATCTAAACTGTAATTAAATTTTTGAATGTATAACTGTTTTGTTTTGAATATGGTACTACTTGAAACAAATCTATGTTGAAACAAAATTCCAGATCATCTTTGAGCCCAAGATTTTTAAGCCTTTTGGAATGATCGGAATTCATGACATAACTTCTCTTGCTTTTAGTTAAATTTAAAGATATTTTCGCACCATCATTTAAGTTGTAAGTATGTTTTTCCATGATTTTTTGAACAAACAATCCAGCCAGATATGAATCTTCTAAAGAAACGACCCCATTGGTGCCAGAGCAAACTATGCCAATATTTTGAAAATCTTTTTGTACTATGAAATCCACTACAGAAGAGAAATTCAGCAATGAAAGCGCAATTGTATCTCCCAGTTCGTTTATTTTTTTCATTGCTTTAGATCCGTTGGAAGTAGTTAGTACAATTGATTTTTTCCTTATTTTATCAGAATTATTTAAAAATTCCAAAGGAGAATTGCCAAAATCAAAACCTTCTAACTTAATGGCTCCTCTTTCGCCTGAGAGTAAATATCCCATATTTTTCAATTCTTTTGCCACATCGATGTCGTCCGTTACAAAAATTTCTTCTGCACCACAATGGACTAACGCAGATATACTAGAAGTAGCCCTTAAAAGATCGATAAGGATATAGATCTGATGATTTTTTATATTCTCATTAGGTAGAAAATAGACATTCATTTCTCGCTCAAAAAGACTTTCTTCTGTTATCTTAATCGATCTCCTTTTCTTCTGGAGTGAGATAGGTTTCTAGCCCATAATATTCGAGATGCCACGTTTCGTTTAAAGAAGCTAAAATGTATCTATAATCTCCTTCATATATAACGTGTGAAACAGATGTATTGTCAACTCTAAAAGAGGTATGTTGATTAAGTGGAATATTAAGAATCCAGGAAATAATAGTCCTAATAGCTAAACCATGTGCAACCACGACTATTTTATCCTCTAAGTTATGCTCTTTAACAATTCTTTTTATAGCCCTTACAGCCCTTCTTTGAACATCACCTAAAGCCTCAACACCATCCACCACTGCCCAGATATCCTTATGCCAATACTCTAATTGCTCTTTGTAATTAAGAAGTATCTCTTCTAACTTTTTCCCATCCCAATTTCCTATATCGCATTCACTCAAATCAGGATCTTTTTTTATTTGCAAATTATGGTACTGATTTATGATTTCTGCCGTTTTAATAGCCCTTTGTAGAACGGATGTATACATTCCATCTATTTTCATATTTTTGAATCTTTCTGCGGTTGCCTTAGCCTGACTAATTCCTTCTTCATCAAGTTCTACGTCTCTTTGACCTTGCCAAATTCCCATTTTGTTCCAAAGGGTAGCTCCATGTCTTACTAAATAAATATCCAAAACTCGTACACCTCCAATTATTCCCATTCAATTGTAGCAGGGGGTTTTGATGAAATATCGTAAACCACTCTGGTAATTGCTTCAACTTCGTTGGTTATTCTGCTGGAAACCAAGTCCAAAATTTCAAATGGAATTTTAGACCAATCTGCGGTCATACCTTCCACACTATCAACAGATCTTAAAGCTGCTACATAACCATAACTCCTTTTATCACCAGTTATACCAACCGTTTTTACCGGTATTAAAACAGCGAAAGCCTGCCATACCTTATCGTACCACCCTGTTTCTTTAAGAGTTTTTATAAAAATACTATCTACCTTTTTTAAAATTGTTAATTTTTCTTCGTTTATTTCTCCAATGATTCGAATCGCCAATCCAGGACCTGGAAATGGATGCCTGTACAATATCTCTCTTGGGAGACCTAAGATTTCTCCAACGCTTCTGACTTCGTCTTTGAATAGCTCTTTAAGTGGTTCAACTATTTTTAAATCTATATCCTCTGGAAGTCCTCCCACGTTGTGATGACTCTTTATTTTGAATGTCTTTTTCCCGGATTTTGCACTTTCTATGACATCTGAATATATTGTTCCCTGTATTAAATACTCACAGTCTTTTTCTTTTTTGGCCTCTTGCTCAAAAACCCTTATAAACTCTTCACCTATAATCTTACGTTTTTGTTCAGGATCTGTAACCCTTTTTAATTTGCTTAAAAATCGCTCTTGGGCATCTACAGTTGTCAAATTCAAACCCATATAATCTCTGAACGTACTTTCAACTTCTTCAACCTCGTTCATTCTCAAAAGGCCATGGTTTACAAAGATGGCTTTCAGGTTATTGCCTATAGCCCTATGGGTTAGTACAGCCGCAACTGATGAATCTACTCCCCCTGATAAAGCTATAATTGCTTTTTTATCACCGATAGTATCTCTTATTTCCTTTATCTTATTTTCAACAAAATCCATCAAAGTCCATGAACCTTTCAACCCACATATGCCGTGAATGAAATTTTTTAATATATCAGCACCAAATTCAGTATGTCTAACTTCGGGGTGAAATTGGATGCAGTATATATTTTCTGATTCGCTTTCAAAAGAAGAGATGATATTGTTTGAGGTGAGAGAAGTTATTTTAAATTTCTCGGGAACTTGAGTCACCATATCCTTGTGGCTCATCCACACGTTAAATGTATTGGGAATCTTTTTAAATAAGAGGGATTGATCAGTTATGGTAATTTTCGTTTTTCCATACTCAGCTATACCTCTTTGTTCGACCTTTCCACCAAGTTTTTTCGCCATAAGCTGCATCCCATAACAAATACCTAAAATAGGAAGTTTGGCGTTCAAAATTTCATCTGATATATCGGGTGCATCGATATCATAAACGCTGTCTGGTCCACCTGATAAGATTATGCCTTTCACATTGTTAAGGGATATATTATCGTCATATTGAATTACTTCTGAAAATACCCCCAAATCTCTAATCCTTTTTGCTAAAAGCTGAGTGTACTGAGAACCATAATCTACGACAAGAATCTTTTCCATCTAGGAACCTCCGAAATTGATATATTTTAATTATAAACCAACACAATCATGAAATTATAACCTTTTGCTTTTTATCAGGTTCGTATGAAGATAAATCCCTGTTTTTGTATAATAAAGTGTAGATATTACTTGCTAAAAAATCGTATTCAATCTGATTTAAATAAATTTCAGGAATACTTTGATACCTTTTTTTGCTTGATAATAACTTGTCGTTTAATCTATTATATGTTTTTCTGTATGTCGATGGGGTAGTAATAATTGGATAAGCAGAAAGATTTTTCATTTTACCCAGCAACTCTTGACCCTTCTTTGTGAAGGCTAAAACCCTTAAATATTGTGGTCCATGACTGTTGTATAATTTTACATCTTTCTCTTTTAAATCAAAAAAAATCTTTAAAAGAGTCCTTTTCACCCTTGTCAACGTAAACCTTTTCGTCTTGACGTTTTTTACTAATTCTGTGAGGTTGGAACTTATTTTGGAAAATTTTGAGTATCTAGTCTCTAATCCTTCTTTTACACCGTCTATTTGCATTAACTCTTCTTTTTTCATCATTCGCAGCTTGGCTAAAATCATATCTCTCATATTTTCAAACATGATTGGAGCTTTACCTTTTTCAATCTCCCTAAGTAGAACTTCATATGAAAGGGATGGAACTCCCTGTTTAACTTTGCTCATCTCGTTTTTTTCTATAAGATTTCGTATTGCAGTGGCGCTGGAAATTTCACCTGTGAATTCTTTTTGATTGTATCCCGCCTTTATTCTTTGAATAGTATGTGGAACTATCTTTGAATCATATAATTTTAAAGCATTTAAATACTCTACACCTAAGATATCGTTTGATTGTTCTAATATATCTATTACATTGTGTTCGTAATTTGAAGATTCTAAATATTCAACTAAAGCAAATTTGCGAGCGTTTGGAAATGATAAACCTTTTTTTAAATTCTTGTTGAGTAACTTTTTAAAAGTTTTGGGTTGCTCGTATAAAATGGTCGATATTTTATCCAAAACTTCTAAATTACTCGATTCACTACCAAAAACAATATCTGTAACAACGTTAGTTCTCTCTAATATTCCTATGGTCCCTGTAGCAAAGCCGCTTGCATCTTGTATACAATAGACAAAAGGCAATTCGAAGACGATGTCTACTCCCATATTTATTGCAACTTCAGCTCGAGAAAACTTATCCAAGATTGCAGGTTCTCCTCTTTGGACAAAATTCCCGCTCATTACAGCGATTGTATAATCAGGGTTAATTAAAGTTTTAGCTTCTCTCAAATGATAAAGGTGCCCGTTGTGAAAAGGATTGTATTCAACTACTACACCTAAAACTCTCAAAGTTGATCTCCTTTTTAAAAAAATAGCCTTTTATATTTATTATACCAGTTTTGTATGCATCATTTGCTACACAAATGAAAATTATGGATATAGCTTTTAAAACATTAGGAATAAGACTTTTTGCAAAAAGCAGCAAAAACTACACAAATGAGAATAGTGTCTTTAAAAAGTATTTTAGCGCCCCTTCGCCCCGCAGCCCGCCCCACAGTTAGCCCACATGAGATTTGAAAACCATTTCTAAGGCATTATGAAAAAACGTTTTGCACAGGTCAGCAAAATTAATTAAGTATTTAATAAATTATAAAGTAAATATGTTAAAATTATAAAAAATAATTCAACCGATAAAATTAAAAAGGAGCAGTAGAATTCGTGAATATTTTACTTTCAAACGATGATGGAATAATGTCTCCAGGTATTATTACTTTAAAAACGTATCTTCAAGAAAAAAACAATGTTTACGTTGTCGCACCCGACATAGAAAGAAGTGCAACAGGGCATGGAATTACAGTGAGAAACCCTCTTTGGGCTAAAAAAGTTAAGTTTGGAGACACTTTCTTTGGTCACGCAGTGAATGGAACTCCTGCCGATTGTGTTAAAATAGGGTTAGACGCGATATATAAAGATATACATTTTGATGTTGTAATCTCCGGTATAAATAGGGGTGCCAATCTTGGAACGGATGTGCTTTATTCTGGCACCGTTTCTGCTGCATTGGAAGGTGCTGTAGGCGGTTATCCTTCTATCGCTGTTTCCTGTGTTGACTTTTCCAATCCTAACTTTGAAGATGGGGCAAAGGTTGTTTTGAATATCTTGGAAAAATTAGATTTGAACAATTGGCCAGAATTCACTACATTAAATGTCAATATCCCAAAAATCCCCTACGATGAAATGAAAGGTATAAAAATTACCAAACAAAGTAGAAGAAGGTACCAAGACTACTTTGAAGAAAGAAAGGATCCTTTTGGAAATTCTTATTATTGGATGTTGGGAAATATCATAGAAGATGATAACGATGATAATTCAGATTATAATGTAATAAATCAAGGTTATGTTTCCGTAACACCGTTAAGTGTTTTCATGACAAAATATGATTTTATAGATGAATTAAAATCACGGTTGGAGGTTTAAAGAGATGGAAATTCGACTCATTGGAGACCCTGTTTTAAGAAAAAGGGCGAAAAAAGTGGAAAAAATCGATGAAAACTTAAAAAATGTCATTGATGAGATGTTTTCCACAATGTATCTATACGACGGAGTAGGTTTAGCCGCACCTCAAGTGGGAATCTCGTTGAGGCTCTTCATTATGGATTCTAGAGAAGAAAATGAAAAGGGCAAAAAAGTTGTTATTAACCCCGAAATAATAGAGTTCTTGGGAGAAGAGGTTAGCTTTGAAGAAGGATGCTTAAGCATCCCTGATATATTTGAAGATGTGGTAAGACCTGAGGGCGTGAAGGTGCGTTATCAGGATTTAAGCGGAAACAACATAGAGGAAGAACTTCATGGATATCAGGCAAGAATATTCCAACATGAAACAGATCATCTTGATGGAATTTTATTCACTGACAAATTGCCCATTGTAAAGAAGGCCCTGTTAAAAAAGGAACTAAACAAACTAATAGAAAAAGGTAAAAAACGTGCATTAGAGTTAGGTGATACAGTTAAATTATGATAAATACCAGGGAGTTTAAAATTGTTTTCATGGGTACGCCTGATTTCGGTGCCGAAGTTTTAGAAGAATTAATAAATAACAATTTTAATGTTGTTGGAGTATTTTCCCAACCTGACAGACCTAAAGGGCGTGGAAAAAAGCTTCAACCAACACCAGTTAAGGAAGTTGCCTTAAAATATAATGTCCCCGTATTTCAACCAAAAAGTGTTAATAAGGGAGAGGGGTTTGACTTTTTGAAAGAGCTGAACCCTGATATTATTATTACCGCTGCTTTTGGAAAAATATTGCGGAAAAATGTTTTAAAACTTCCACCAAAAGGGTGTTGGAATGTACATGCTTCTCTATTGCCCAAATATCGGGGAGCAGCTCCAATTCAACGAGCTATAGAAAATGGAGAAAATGAAACAGGAATCACTATTTTCAAGATGGTAGAAGCTCTAGATGCGGGAGATATCGCCATTCAAAAAAGGATTTCTATTGAAATAAACGACAATTATGGCATAGTTTATGAAAAATTATTATTACTTGCCAAAGAGATTGTTTTAGAGTTTTTAAACTCATTCGATCAGTTAACTTTGAAACCACAAAATGAAGAAGAAGCCTCATATGCAGAAAAAATTACAAAAGGAGATCTCATAGTAGATTTTAATAATGATACTATAAAGGTTCATAACAAGATTAGAGCTTACGATCCATACCCTGGAGTAAGAAGCGTATACGAAAAAGAAGAGGTAAAGATATTTGGTTCGGAATTTTCTCCTGATTTGTTGTCAACAGAAAATAAAGAAGAACCAGGAACAATAATTGATATTGAAAAAGACGGAATACTTGTAAAGTGTAGAGACGGGGCTGTAAAGATAAAAGAGATACAATTCCCTGGCAGAAAAAAGATAACCACAATAGATGCTATCAATGGGAAAAAGCTAAAAGTATCGACACATTTTAGCCTCTATTAAAGAAAAGTTTTTCAACGTTGCTTTTTGTTATCTCTTTTAAAGTTTCAACATCTATCCCTTTTATTTCTGATATTTTTTCATAAACATACTTTACGTACGTCGGGTTGTTCCTTTTTCCTCTATAAGGTACAGGTGGTAAAAATGGCGAATCTGTTTCAGGTAAAATTCTATCAACAGGTGTTTTTTCAACCACTTCCCTCAATTTATTATTTTTTGGATAAGTAATCGGACCATCAAAACCTAAATATAATCCTAAATTCAAGAATTTCTGTGCTGTTTCCCAATCACTTGAAAAGCAATGAACGACACCTTTAATTTCTTGCAACCCTTTTTTCTGCAAAAAATTATATGCTTCATCATATGCATCTCTAATATGAAAAACTACCGGTAAACCCATCTCTTTGGCAATATCTAATTGAGCATCCAAACTTTTATACTGGTCTTGCTTATTCGTTTCCCAATGAAAATCCAATCCGATTTCTCCAACTGCAACTATCTTGGGCCTTCCTGCAAGTTCTTTTATTTCATCTAAATCCGTTTCCTTTAAATCCTGGCTTTCAGTGGGATGTATTCCAACAGCTCCAAATATTTTTTCCTCATCTTTTATAAAATCAACAACCCTTTTTGATGACTCTACATTTATACCAATTTCTATCAACAGATCTAGCTCTTCATTTGCTTTTTTCAACATCTCTTTTCTATCTTCATCAAACTGTTTGAGTAATAAGTGGCAATGAGTATCAATAAAATTCAATTTGTTTACTCCTTTCTTACAATAGACTGCATTATCCCTTGAAATCATACAGATTGAGACCAACTTCTGAATCAAATTTTCTATCTACTGTGCCCTCTATACTTTCAACTATTATTTCTGCAGTTCCACTAACTATTGCAGAATTTAAATGTCCCCCATAAGAACGAAGATCGGAATCTGAAATACTTACATGTAAATGCAAATACGTATCTCCATTCATAATAGATATGTTACCTGTAAGATTCAATATTTCAAAATCTCCTTTAAACTCTTTTGAATAGTATTTCTTCTCATGCGTATTGAACAAACCAATTGTTATAGCATTCGTTGAACCTAAGCCATATACGGTGCCTAATTTTATTGAATTTTTTGAACAAAAGTCTTTCAACATTGAAACTATTTCTTCTCCCTTATCTAATCTAACTATGTATTTACTACCAAATTTAACAAAATCCATTCGATACTCCCCCTTCAATTAGATTATAAAAATCATACCACACATTTGTTATGATGGCTTTAAGCGAAAGAAAAACATTATAAGTGGGCTTTATTAATTTATAATTAATGATTTATATGGTAAAATAATAAAAGACGGTTTAAGATTATCTCAGGCTACCGAGCGAAGGGCCAATTGTGGGCGGGGAGCGGGACGAAGGGGTAACAGAATCTTTTCCTTAATGGGTGGGGAGCGTTTGCCGCAGTGTGCAAAAAATGTTTTTAAATGATTTTGACCTTGATTTGGGTTTTTTAAGGGGAAACCCCTTAACGTTCGGCGCTAATAAAAGAAAGATTTTGCTTTTAAAAAAGTCGCAGGTCGAAAGGAGAAGAAGATGAAAAAAACCTTTGTTTTTGATTTGGATGGAACTCTTTTAAATTCCGATGTAAGAATTTCGCCAAAAACATACCAAACTTTGAAAAGATTAAAAGAAGAGGGCCATCTTATAATAATAGCAAGCGGAAGAATGTATGCCTCAACTATGTACGTTGTTGAAAACTTTCTCCCTTTTTTGAAAGGCAATGTGATTATTTCCTCATACAACGGAGGATATATAGTCGACCACAATGGAAAAGTAGTTTTTGAAAAAGGTGTTTCAAAGGAAAGTGCTGTTAAGTGTATAAGATTTCTTAGAGGCCTTAATATCCACAGGCACATCTATATAACCGATAAACTTATTTCGGAAATAGACGATAAAGAGATTAGAGATTACTCTAAACATTCATTTGTTGATTATGTGCTGGTAGATGATTTAATAGCTGAAATACAAAATTCAGCTCACCCAACATTAAAAATATTAGCAATTGGAGAGCCAGAGAAAATAGACCTCGTTAAAAAATTAGCGGAGAAAGAATTTCAAGGTGAGTTTAACCTCATGAAATCTTGGGATACTTACTTGGACTTTATTCCTTACGGTGTCTCCAAGGGAAATAGCTTGAAGATAATTTCAAAAATGTACAACTTAGATCCCAATACTCTGTATGTTTTTGGTGATTCCGAAAACGATATAGACATGCTTGAATTAACAAAAAACAGTTTTGCCATGGGAAACGCCACAGAAGACGTAAAAAAAGTAGCAAATTACCTGATACCAAGTAACGATGAGGATGGTGTGGCATATGCCATTGAAAAGATATTGTCTGACGATCTTGACAATGTTAATACTTAGCTTTACTTTTGGAAGTATATACGATATAATAAAAGAGGATGATCAGATAGTCGGAAAATTTTTTCATACTTTAACAGATATTGAAAACACCGAATTAGACCCAAATTGCATGGTAGGATATTTGTTGAATTTAAATGAAATAGATCCTGAATTTTGTTATTTGGCGTTAGGAGCAGTTAGAAACTTTTCTTTAATTCAGGATTTTTCAAGAGAATTAGGTTATTACCTTAAAAATTTGGGAATCGATTTTGTTGTGTTTGGTAATTTAATGGTTTTGCAAGAAGATTCTGATGATCCTTTAAAGTACATTGGGAATTCACCTTATTTGATATCTGAAGTCCTTTACAGGATGATAAGAGGGTTAGAAACAAGTGGTATTACCCCCGTAATCATTATAACATCTAAAGACGATAGAAACGCTACGCAATCTTTACTTCAAAAAAGCGGATCATTTTACACTTATTCAGATCAGATAAAAAATGTAGATCTCTTTTTTGATGGTAGTAAACTTTACCTTCAGAAAAACAATCTATTTTTACTGCCATGGAATTACGGGAAAGGTTCTCTTGAAGAAACAATTCAGGAAGTTTTTAACAATAGCATTATACTAACGGGATGGCGTGATGAAGGAGAAAACTTGTTATATAGAAAAATAAACACTACAGATTTAAAATCAGTAACGTATTTTTCTAAATCTGTTGAAGAAAGTGCAAGGAAGGTTTTTTCTGGTGAATTACAACCTACCGGAAATAAAAATTGGTGAACGTTCTTTCATTATTTCTTAGGGGGGCTAAAATTGAAAAGTATTGGTTTAGATACATCTGGAAAAATGATTGTAAAAGGACCTCAAAAGGCAAAAGGCACTTTAACCGTTTCTGGATCAAAAAACGCCGTGCTACCAATTATGGGAGCATCTTTACTCACTGACGATGATATTGAGTTAAGGAATGTCCCAGATTTAGCCGACGTTAGAACCATGATTGAAATACTAGAAAGCGCAGGAAAAGTAATAGAACGTTTCGATGATCAATTGATAATTAGGAGTTCGGGTAATATCAATTCTGAGATTCCATATGAACCCGTAAGGAAAATGAGGGCTTCTTTCAACGTTTATGGTCCATTAACCCTTAGAAATGGTTATGCGAAAGTTGCACTTCCAGGTGGATGTTCGATCGGTGCAAGACCTGTAGATTTTCATTTAGAGGGTCTAAAAAAGTTAGGAATTGAAAGTACGATTGAACACGGTTTCGTAACCAGTAAATTGAACAATCCTAACAGTCTAATAAATATATCCTTACCTTTTCCAAGTGTAGGAGCCACAGAACATGTTTTGACTACCGCTTGCTTGCTGGAAGGTGTAAATACAACTATTACTAATTGCGCTATAGAGCCCGAAGTGACCGATCTAGTAAATTTTTTAAACAAAATGGGAGCTAAGATAACAGGTGGAGGAACCTCAATATTGAAAATTGAAGGAGTAAAAAAATTATCGGGTATAAAATACACTATAATCCCTGACAGAATTGAAGCTGGTACCTATATTATACTGGGTAAACTCATAGGCGAAAAACTAACAATAAAAAACGTATCTGCTGAACATCTCAATAGTTTATTCTCAGTATTTGAAAACATAGGAAGCCCTGTAGATTACGATGAGAAAAAAAGAGAAGTAAGAGTGACAGAAACACTTCTCAACACATTGAACAGTATCAGCATGGAAACAGCTCCTTTTCCAGGATTTCCAACAGATTTACAGCCTCAGATCACAACCTTTTTATCTTTGGTCCCAGGGAGATCTACAATAACCGAAACTGTTTTTAAAAGCAGATTTTACCATATAGATGAGTTGAACAGAATGGGAGCAAAGATCAGGGTAGAAGACAATACAGCAATTATAGAAGGGGTAAGCAAACTATCGGGAGCACCTGTAGAGGCAACAGATCTAAGAGCTGCTGCAGCATTACTTATAGCAGGACTCGTTGCAGAAGGAGAAACAATTATCTCAAATGTGGATCATATCTTTAGAGGTTACGAAAACATACACGAAAAATTAGAACAAGTGGGTATAGACTTAATTTACGAAAAATAAAATTTTCTTTTCTAAAACTTTTAAAACTAAAAAAGCTGGCTTATCAAAGCCAGCTTTTTGATTTATCAATCATCTTAGAATTCAAATTCAGCTTTTAGGTATAGATACCAATGTAAGTCTGCTAATTCATTTGCTCCAATAACTTCTTCTTCATCGTCATCCCAAACTTCATTACCAAGGTGAGCTCCAGCAGAAACATTCTCACTAAAATTATAAGTAACTTCACCCATATAAGCTAATTTGTTATCCTCAGATTCGTCTTTATTATCGTAGAAATAATATACATCACCAGCTAACGTAACTTTTGTGTCTGGTACAGCATATTCAACATAACCATGTGGTTCAACAGTTATAGTTCCTTCGTTAGTTAAATCTAAGAAAGAAACAGGAACTTCTACTCCTGCTGAACTTTTATCGGAAATAGCGTATTCAACAGATGGAGTAAGATCTAAGAGATAAACAGGGTCTTCTTCTAACATGTCAATTGTGAAAGTATCAGTTAACTCCACTGTTATTGGTGTTGCAAGATAGCTTAAATCTACTCCTGCAGTGACTTCTTGTGTGTCAGCCCAACTTACATCACCATCTTCATCATTTGCAACTTCTTCTTCGTAAACAAGCTCCAAATTATCTTGCCATGTTAATCCAACGTGAGGTGTGACTGTTATTGGTTCCATTTCATATGGGTATTCATAAGCTAAATCTACTCTGTAAGCGCTTGTAGAATCATCAGTTGTATCATCTCCATAATTCAAGAAACCAAACACTAAATCGGCACTTAACTTACCCCAGGCCTCTGGCACTTCTGTAACTTCTCCTTCAATGGTAACTCTGTTGTTGGTTGCATCTTCAAATTTATAAGCTCCAGCTACAAGTCCTTTAACACCACTTACATCTAGATCGTAACTAGCACCAAAAATCCATCCTTCAGCTAGAGCGATATCTTCTGTAGCATGCTCGGTTACTTCTCCGGCTACTCTATCTGCCAAAACCAAGTTGACCCCGTAATCGGTTAAGCCAAGTTTTAATGCACCTTCAGCATCAGTGAAATCTCCATTAATTGTGTAAGTACTCAATCCAATAACATTGGGTTCGAATCTTAACAACCATGCTTCTTCTTCATATTGAACAAAGTCCAAACTTAATCCAGGTTCAACACTTGTTATGACATCTGTAGTGGCTCCCTCGGTGTCATAAACTGGAGTTGATTCAGTAGTTACAGGTGAAAATGTAAAACCTGCTGTTAAAGTTGCCGGAAGTGTTGTAGTAAAACTAACATCGATACTGAGATCTGGGTCCAACACCTGTTCAATATCCAACGCACTTTCATCTATCTTGAATTCAAAACCTGCAGTTCCACTAACATCAAACACTGGCTCCACAGCAAAAAGCGCCAATGAAGCAAAAACTACCAACAAAGACAATAAAACTTTCTTCATACAAAAACCCCCTTCTACTTTTGATTTAATTTTTTAAAAAATCCTTACTATTATAGCAAAGATTCACACTACTGTCAAGACTCATAAAGCATTTCATAGTATTTATTGAGGCATGAAGATTCCCACAGCACCTAAAATAACTCCCAAACCAGCTACTAACCATAACATTGTTTTATCTTGCGCTTTTGCTATTTCTGCGTTTTGAGCTTCAACTTGTTGACTTAACTCAGTTATTTTTGCTTCGTTAGCAGATACACTATTTGTTAATCCGTCAATCTTGTCGTAAGTATCGTATTTAAGATTCAAATGTTGCTTAGCCATAGTTGTTTGAAATTCCTCAAGAGAAACTATCCTTTCCTCATAGGTGGATAACTTATTTGTTAATTCATCAATCTTGTCGAAAGTCTCGTATTTGAGATCCAAATGTTGCTTAGTCATTACTGCTTGAGACTCTTCGAGTGAAGCAATCTTTTTTTCGTTTGCAGCCACTTTTTGTGAAAGTGAAGGTAATGCTTTGACAAACATTTGATTTTGTTCCGCTAAACTCTTTGTTTCTTCTACAGTTGCCTTTAAGCCGGATACATCTTGACTAATTGCCAACAGGTCAGTCTCTAAAGCGTCTCCCATGTTTTTTGCTCTGTAGGCTGTCTTTTTAACATCTTGATATGTAGCCTGCAAATCAGATAAAAGATCATTCGCTTGCAACTGCTCATTCAATGAATTAAACTGACTTTCAACGTTATTCACTTTCTTTGAGAGGTCTCCTACTTTTGCTTCCAAATACGATAAATCGCTTGTTTTTGCGATTTCAGGAGAGTTCTCCAGATAAGTTATCAACCTAGACATCCAAACTGCAGCATCAGACCTTGTTAAAGGTTCATAACCTCTAAATGTTGGTTCGTCTACAGGAATTACACCTTTTTCAACCAGCTTCATAACGTAGTCATACGCCCAATGATCCTCGCCTACATCAGTGAAGCCAAGTGAAAAAGCAGAAACCACAAATACTGTTACTACAAAAAAAGCAAGCGTTTTCTTCATTCTTCCTTACCCCCTTTTATGATTTTGATTTGGTAAAAAACTACTTCTTTTAAAAACCCGCCACTTTATTATACTATATTTAAAGAAATTTTGCAAAATCTATTTAATCTTTTTTATTTTAAAATAACTCTTTTTCCCAACTCTTAATATAGCCCCGTCTTCACAATCAATAATATCTTTGAAATCCTTTATTTTTTCGTCGTTGATTCTAATAGCCCCTTGCATTATAGCCCTCTTTATTTCACTGTTGCTATTGTAAACTCTGGTCTTTGAAACTATGTCTAAAATCGTTTCTCCGGTTTTAACTTGAATCTCTGGTAAATCTTCTGGCATTTCTCTCTTTTGGAAAATTGAAACAAAGTTTTGTTTGGCTTTTTCTGCTTCTTCTCTATTATATAATAGAGTAACAATTTCTTCTGCTAAAACCATTTTAATATCTCTTGGGTTCACTTCTCCACTCTTCATTTGATTTTCAATATCTTTTATTTTGTCTTTTGGAATATCTGTTAAATATTTCATATACTTGATAATAAGATGATCTGGAATAGACATAACTTTACCAAAAACATCTTGTGGAGAATCGTTAAAAGCTATGTAGTTGTCATAACTTTTACTCATCTTTAAATTTCCATCTGTTCCTTCAATCAACGGCATTGTAAGCACTACTTGTGGTGATTGGCCAAACTCTTCTTGAAGCTTTCTTCCAACTAAAAGGTTGAAAAGTTGATCCGTACCTCCAAGTTCCACATCAGCTTCAATAACAATAGAATCATACGCCTGGGCTAAAGGATACAAGAATTCAGATATACTTATAGGCTGATTTTCTTTTAACCTTTTATTGAAATCATCTCTTTCAAGCATCCTGGCAACAGTGTATCTTGATGACAAGTTAATTATATCAGCAAAAGATAATTTGGAAAGCCATTCACTGTTAAATTTTACCACAGTTTTATCCGGATGGAGTATTCGAAAAGCTTGTTCAACGTATGTCTTCGAATTTTCTTGGACTTCATCTTCAGAAAGCAAAGGTCTAGTTTTTGATCTTCCCGAAGGGTCGCCTATTCTTGCCGTGAAATCCCCAATTATTAAGTAAACTATATGACCCAACTCTTGAAATTGTCTTAACTTTCTTAAAACAACGGCATGTCCTAAATGAAGATCTGGCCTTGAAGGATCTACCCCCAATTTAACTTTTAATTGGCCTTTTTCTCTTATTTTGCTCAAAAAATCTTCTGGTGTAATAAGATCGACGGAATCTTCTTGTATAATTCTAAGTTGGTCTTCAGGGTTCAAATATTGGTTCCTCCTTTAAGCTATTATCCAAGTTACCAAAAAACAGTTGATCATAAAAAGTATACCAAAAGTTAGAGCAATTTTGGAGGTTTTATCTAGCCCTTTTTCTCGTCCAAAATTGGCGGCCGAACCTCCTGCACCAAATGCCCCACCTATTTCACTGTTTTTTTGCATTCTTTGCAGTGCAAAGTAGATTACTCCTAAAGCTAAAATGATATGAATAATTATAAGCAAGACACCTAGAAAACCCATAAATTTCCTCCTCTTTATTGAATTGATTATCAATAAAAATATATAATTCCTTTTTTATTATATCATACCAACTAACGTTATGCAAACCTTTTTCAAATTTCTTAAAATAGAGAAAAACGAAGTTTTTCTAGCTTAATCGATAATAATCGTCTATAATCTCTTCTAATCAAGAATAATTTGATTAGCTTTTTTTAAATCAAAAAGGTAAAATAAAATTGAGTGAAAAAAGGAAACGGTTCCTTTGTTTGTTAATAAGTATTATAAGGGTTTTATAATTATTAATGTTTTTGAATTTCTGTTGAGAATTTCTTTAATGAACTAGTTGCTAGTTTATTATGGTATAATAAAAAATAAAAATTACCAGATGCAGATCCCTACGTTAAAAGGATGGGGAGCGGGGCAAAGGGGTAAGAACTCTTTTATCCTTATGGGCGGGCAGCGGGGCGAAGTGGCAAAAACTCCTTTATCCTTATGGGCGGGCAGCGGGGCGAAGTGGCAAAAACTCCTTTATCCTTATGGGTGGGGAGCGGGGCGAAGGGGCGCTGTATATAAGTTTTAGAACTTCTAAAGATAATAGACTTTGAGGTGAATATTGTGAAAGAAAAAAAGAGAAATCCAAATCCCACTATTAAAGATGTTGCACGACTCGCCAACGTTGGAATAGCAACAGTCTCAAGGGTGTTAAATAATTCAGAAAAAGTAAGCGAAAAGACCAAAGAAAAGGTTCTAGAAATTATAGAAGAGTTGGGTTATTCTCCCAACATTAATGCTAGAACATTATCTTCAAAAAATATAAATTCTCTTTCTTTTGTGACACCCGACATGGGAAATGAATTTTATGGGATCATGTATTCTCTACTTGAAAAGAAAATTTCTCGTAATAATTATAGGTTGATTGTTTTTCCTCTTATAGATCAGATATCTCTAGAAAAGATTAAGCAAAATACCGATTTAATTTATCAAACCGATGGGGTGTTCTTCTCTTCTCTTTCCGTCTCAAGTATTTTTCAGAATAGAATTCCCCCTAAAAAAATAATATTAATCGATTCATATGATGAAAGATTTGATTCTGTCTATGTTGATAATTATCAAGTGGGGAAAACCGCTGCTGAGTACCTTATAAGTAATTCGCCGTCAAATAGCCTTTTTTATTTGGTTACTTTTAAGGAACTCAACAATGAATTTACCTCTTTCGTTTTCAAAAAAAGAGACGAAGGTTTTTTACAAGTTATGGAAGAGAATAATAAAAAGGTAAAGGTTATATACAGCGATTTATTGTGGGACGGAGGGTATAAAGCGATTGGAAGCATTATAAAAAGACGTCCTAGAAAATATTCATCCATATTTGCAACATGTGACATGATTGGAGTAGGTGTCAAAAAATACTTGGAAGAAATGAATATGTATCCAAAAAAGGATTATTCATTGATAGCTGTTGATAATCTTCCTATTAGCAGACTATTTCAATTAACAACAATTAGACAACCGATTATAGAAATGGTCGAAATTGCATATGAGATGTTCATCTCTTCTATGGGAGGAAGAGAAAAAGCTGAACATTACAAATTAGAAGGAAAAATAGTAGAAAGAGAAACATAGGGAATATAATTATTTTTTTCTTTCTAGTGGAAACCTTTCCACTATATTACAACTTCAAAAGGAGGTAGGTGTTTATGAGGAAAGTAGGTTACTTTTTGCTAGTATTCTTCTTAATTTCTTTGTTGTTAGGTTGTTCCGCACAAACAGATCAAGCCACTCAAACTCAAACGTTGCCTGAAGCGGTTGGAAGTACAAATATTAACAATTTTGTAAGCCTTTCCGAGGGAAAAACCGCAGAAGACTTTGCCGCACAGTCCGTTTTGATCGTACACTATTATAGACCAGACGGTGATTATGAACCTTGGAATCTTTGGATTTGGCCAAGTAAACCAGTTTCCAAAGAAGGAGCTAGATACTTATTCGATGGTGAAGATAGCTTCGGCAAGTACGCGATTATCAAATTCCAGGAAAAACATGAGGAATTGGGTCTCATTGTAAGAACGGATAACTGGGAAAAAGATGTTTCATTGGATAGATTCGTCAGTATACCTGAAAGTGGAGTTGCTGAAATATGGGTCTTATCAGGAGTAGAGAATTTTTATACCAATCCAAAAAACCTTGACTTAAGTCCTCGGGTAAATGCAGCTATCATGGATTCTTTCGATGAAATAAAGGTAAGCTTAACTGTCCCCTTTGATACAAAAGAGTGGAAAGGAAAAGTTCATTTTTATGAGGTGGACGGTTCTGATCCTGTTGCTTTAAATGTATCTGATGTTTATAAAACTGATCCAACTGATATTTCTGTTACCTCAAATATAACCATAAAACTAGTTAATCCCATATCTCCGCAGGATGTGGATAAATTGTACAAAGTAGATATAGAAGGATACGTTTCAGAAAATTACGTAATTATGAGAAATGTTTTAGATGAGGAAGTTTTTCATTACTACGGAAACGATTTAGGAGCTGTTTATTCTCCAGCTAAAACAGATTTTAAAGTATGGTCCCCCGTTTCCTCAAAGGCAAAGATACTAATTTTCAATGATTATTTGGATGAAGAGCCGTATAAAGAAGTTCCCATGTCAAAAAACGACAATGGCGTTTGGCATGCTACTGTGAATGGTGATTTAAAAGGGAAATATTATCTATATGAGTTTGTATCATATGGAGAAACAAGAAGAACTATAGATGTATATTCCACGGCTCTCGCTATAAATTCTACCAAGTCCGCGATTATTGATTTGAATGATACCGACCCTGCAGGTTGGAATAACGATAAAAGACCTTCTCTTAACAATTCTGAAGATGCAATAGTTTATGAAATTCATGTAAAAGATTTTACAATAGATGAAAGTTCTGGAGTTCCAGAAGAATACAGGGGTAAATACCTTGGATTGACTATAGAAAACACACAATCCCCAAGCGGTGTAAAGACGGGGTTATCCCACCTAAAAGAACTCGGAGTTACTCACGTTCACATTATGCCTATTCAAGATGTTGGCTCTTTAGATGAAACTAAATTCGATGAGCAATACGGTTGGGGCTACGATCCTCTAGTATACAATGTCCCCGAAGGTATTTACTCGACAAATCCATATGATCCATTAAAAAGAATTAATGAAGTGAAAAATGTAGTTAAAACTTTTCACGAAAATGGTATAAGGGTTGTGATGGATGTTGTGTACAACCACACATACCAAGTTGGAAAAAATTCACCTTTCGATCAAACCGTTCCTTACTTCTATTACCGTACTGATCAATCAGGGAAATATACAAATGGATCGGGATGTGGAAACGAAATAGCCACGGAAAGGTTTATGGTGAGAAAATACATAGTAGATAGTTTAAAGTATTGGGTCAATGAGTACCATGTTGATGGATTCAGATTCGATTTATTAGGATTATTTGACAAAGAAACGGTAAAAACAATATCAGAAGAATTACATGCTATACTACCAGACGTACTTTTGTATGGAGAACCATGGACTGGTGGAGGTCCAATAACGTTTGGCAAAGGAGATCAAAAAGGTTTAGAGGTAGCTGTATTCAACGATGATGTTAGAGACGCCATTAGGGGAAGCGTATTCGATCCTGCAGTCAGAGGCTTTGGCTTAGGCGCTACTGGTCAACAAACTAAGATAAAAAGAGGTGTTGTTGGATCTATTGGATACGACAGTACAATAAGATCGTGGGCACAAGACCCACAAGAAACCATGAACTACGTTTCCAATCATGATAACTATACTTTATGGGACAAAAATGCCCTTGCTCTGAGTGTAAAGCCCTGGGAAGAAGAGATAGACCAACAAACTTTGGAAACATTAAAAGCCTCACAAAAATTCTCTAATGCGATGATATTAACCATGCAGGGTATACCCTTTTTACACGGAGGTGTTGATTTTGCAAGGACTAAGAACGGTAATCATAACCCATACAACGTTTTAGAACCAAACGTATACGAGTGGAACAGAAAAAGCGAGTTTTACGATATCTTTAAGTATTACCAAGGTATGATACAATTGAGAAAAGCTCATCCTGCCTTTAGAATGACCAATAGTGAAGATATAATAGCTCACATGGAATTTTTCGAACTACCAAAAGAATATAGAAAAACCGTTGCTTTTATTATAAAAGATAATGCAAACAACGATCCGTGGAAAAATATAGTAGTTGTTTACAACGCAGAACCAGAATCTTCAGTTCAAATCACTTTACCTGAAGGAGAATGGAACTTAGTTGTAAATGAAAACACGGCAGGTAACGAAACACTGGATGTAGTGGAAGGAACAATCAAAGTATCACCTTTATCTGTCTACGTCTTATATCAAAACTAATAAACTTTAGAAAGATTAAAAGGGCGAATTTTTTCGCCCTTTTTTAATTTTTATAAACTGATAAAACAAATCGTTGATATCTGAGGTTACATATGTTAAAATATCAATAGGTTTATTAAATTAGATTTAATTAAGGGGGTGTTCGTGTGACATCAGGCTTTTTCCAAAAACAGGTTATGATGAGAAGGGTACTGTACTCACTGATACCTATCTACGCTTTTGCTTTTTACATGTACGGATGGAGATTGATTTTTCTATCTATATTTGTTTATGGTTTTGGGATTTTGACAGAGTACATTATGGAAAGAAGACAAAAACGGCAAGTTAGCGAAGCTGTATTAGTCACCAGTACTTTATTCGTCTTATCCCTTCCACCTGCTACTCCTTGGTGGATTGCCAGTATTGGGATTATTTTTGGTGTTTTATTTGCAAAAGAAGTTTATGGAGGCTTTGGAAGAAACATTTTTAATCCAGCTATTGCCGGTAGACTTTTTATTTACGTAACCTTTCCAAATATCATGACCCAATCATGGCTTCAACCGGGAAATTTTGGGAGAGCGACATCTGATATCTTAACCTCAGCAACACCTCTACAAGTTTTAGCAGATGGTCAAAGTTTCGGCTTGTTTGAATTATTTTTTGGACTCAGATCAGGTTCAATGGGAGAAGGTCCTATATTTCTAATACTTATCGCGGCAATTTATCTCATCGCCACAAAAACCGCCAGTTGGAAAATTATGTTATCCACATTCTTGAGTGCTTCTTTATTAACAGGCTTTTTTTCTTTAATTGGCATACCGGAAGCCTCCTATCCTTTAGAATTCTTACTTTCTGGAAGCTTCATATTTGTCACGGTTTTTATGGCAACAGATCCTGTAACTGCACCAAAAAATGAAACTTCTAAATGGTTTTATGGCACTATAATAGGAGTTACGGCTATACTTATCAGAACGTTTTCTCTTTTCCCAGAAGGTACAAGTTTTGGAGTGCTAATGGGTAACACCTTTGCTGCTTTGTTGGACACAGCTTTTACTAGAAAGAAGGTGAAAGCATGAAAAGGGAAGGAAAAGTTTATACGATTATATTTACATTTATTATTTCTTTTGTTTTTGTTTTCGTTTTAGCAGTAGCAAATGAACTAACAAAAGATACGGTAGAAAGAAATCAAGAATTATTCCAAATTAAGGCAATTTTATCCGCAATGGACATATCTTATCAAAGTGATGAAGAAGCTTTTCAAAAATACAACTCTATAGTTTCAACAGTAAATATTAATGTCTCTCAATTATATACAGCCGAAGTAAACGGACAAAAGATCTATGCTACTATCTTCACAGGTAGTGGACTATGGGGCACCATCACGGGTGTCTTAGCTGTGAACGAAGATGTTTCAAGAATTGTTGGTATCGATTTTATATCTCAAAACGAAACACCTGGATTAGGAGGAAGGATAGAAGAAGATTGGTTCAAAAGACAGTTTTCGGGTCTAAAAATTATAGATGGTGAAATAAGAGTAGTAACTGGGCAAGGTTCTGGGGACTACGATTACGAAAACGGGCAAGTCGATGCAATAACCGGTGCAACAAGAACTTCTGAGTCTATTGAAAGAATTGTAAACGAAACGATTGCAAATTTAAAAGATATTCTGGGGGGTGAATAGTTAATGGCTCAGAAAAGTTGGATAGAAATAGCTAAAGATAATTTATGGTATAACAATCCTGTATTCATCCAAATACTCGGGATATGTTCCACATTAGCGGTAACTAACACTCTAATAAACACATCCATTATGACTCTGGGAGTCGTTTTTGTGACAGGATTGTCGGCAATGACGGTTTCTTTGTTAAAATCTTTCATTCCTAGGAAAGTCAGAATGATAGCCCAAACGTTGATAATATCTTTTTATGTTATAATTGTCGATATAGTCCTTAGAGCTTATGTGCCTGAAGTCAGTAGAGCTTTAGGACCATACGTAGGTTTGATCATAACTAATTGTATAATAATGGGAAGAACAGAGGCTTTTGCTCAATCTAACCCTCCACTACTTTCTTTGTGGGATGGTTTAACCACCGGGATAGGCTATATGTATGTTCTTTTGATGGTGGCATTTGTGAGAGAGTTATTGGGCTTTGGAACAGTTTTTGGATTTCAAGTATTACCAGATAATTTTGTAAATTGGACTATAATGGTTATGCCTCCAAGTGCCTTCTTTATGTTAGCTATTTTAATATGGATATTAAAAGGTTACATGTTTACAAAGGAGGTTAAAAAATAATGTCCCCTGACGTAGGCTTGATATCTTTATTCTTTGCTTCTATTTTTACAAGCAACATACTTCTCTCAAATTTTTTAGGAATGTGTTCTTTTATATCGGTTTCAAAGGATTTCACTTCTTCAAATGGTTTGGGTCTTGCAGTAACTTTTGTTATGACTATAACTACCGCAATTAATTGGCTTGTCTACCATTATTTGTTGATTCCTTTCGGTTTAGAATATCTTAGATATATAGTGTTTATAATAGTCATTGCTGCAATAGTACAGATATCAGAAATGGTTATAGAGAGAATGTCTACTAATTTGTACATGAGCTTAGGTATTTTTCTTCCATTAATCACTGTCAATTGCGCTATATTGGGTGTAGCCCTTTTTATGCAGATCAGAAATTATAATTTTCTTCAATCAGTCATCTTTGGACTTGGTTCGGGGTTAGGTTGGTGGTTAGCAATCATATCACTAGCCGCAATAAGAAAAAAGGTTGATAAATCTCCTGTACCTGGACCGTTAAAAGGACCTGGAATTACTTTAATAACTATTGGACTGATGGCCATGGCTTTTATGGGATTTTCGGGTATGCTAAACGTACAGTGAGGTGATTGATGTGAATGCAATATTAGCTGCTTCATTTATAATAGGTGGATTAAGTGCAGTTTTAGCCGCAATGATTGTGGTAGTTGATAGCATAGTCAACAATTATGGTGAAGTTAAGATTGATATCAACAACGGGAAAAAAGAGTTAAAGGTGAGTGGAGGCGCCTCTTTACTTACAACCCTTTCTGAGCAAGGCATTTTTATACCCTCGGCATGTGGTGGTAGAGGAAGTTGTGGGGCATGTAAGGTAAAAGTTTTATCAGATATTGGACCAATTTTACCCACTGAGGCACCCCTTTTAGACGCGGAAGAAATAAAACAAAATATAAGATTATCTTGTCAAGTGAAAGTAAAATCTAACATAGCGATAGAAATACCAGAAGAGCTATTTTCTGCAAAAATTTTTAAGGGTGTAGTTGAAAAAATAAACGATTTGACTTATGATATAAAAGAAGTTAAAATTAAACTTGTCGAACCAAATGAAATTGAGTTTAAAGCAGGACAGTACATGCAATTGGTTATACCTCCCTACGAGAAAATAAAAGAATTTACTCAAAGGGCGTACTCCATCGCTTCATCTCCAAGTCAAAAAAATTCTGTTGAATTTTTTATCAGACTTGTTCCAGGTGGAATAGCGACAACTTATGTTCATAAATATCTAAAAGAAAATGATCAAATGGAATTAGTCGGTCCTTTTGGCGAATTTTATATGAGAGATACGGATGCAGATATGATATGTGTTGCAGGAGGTTCAGGGTTAGCTCCGATAAAATCTATCGTTGCAGATATGTTCGAAAGGAGGATAACCAATAGAAATGTATGGTTGTTTCTCGGGGCAAGAAGCTTAAAAGACCTTTATTATGTGGATTTCTTTCAAGACATGGAAAAGAAATGGAACAGATTCCATTTTGTTCCCGCTCTTTCAGAACCTCAACCTGAAGATAATTGGAAAGGCGAAACAGGACTTATAACAGATGTATTGGGAAAATATTTTAAAGAAAAAATGGACCAAAATACCCAAAAGGAAGGATATTTATGTGGAAGCCCCGGTATGATAAATGCCTGTATTAAAGTAATGACGGAGAACGGCATATCCGAAGATAAAATATATTATGACAAGTTCGCGTAATTAAAAGGAGGTGCTTTTCCTCAATGAAAATGACTGAAGATTTAAAGAAAGCCTATGAAAACATGAAGCCCGGCGTTATAACCGCTGATGGATTTTTAGGTGATGATGAAAGACTTTTGGTTGACATAATTGAAAGTGATGAAGAAAAAATTAGAGCTTTAAATATAAATTTACAAGATGACCTTAAAAAGATTAGATACCTTTTTGAAAAAGGGAAAGAAGCTTTTGAAGAACCTGTAACCGTTGACAATAAATGGCTTATAAAAGTGGATGAAGCTAGAGGCCATCTACCTTGTCCCTTTGAAGACGGTATTTTTAGGAAAGTTAATTTAAGAATTAAAAATTTAGATAACAAAGAAGAACTTCTTATTACAGAATTATCGCTTCACTTGATAGAAAAACATCATTTTTTCCAAGGTAAGGGGTCAGCATTCAGGGTAGAACCTGAAAAACTTAAAAAAGTGCTAGAAGAATAAAAAGGAGGAATTTAAAAAACATGCCTATCAATTTAAGAGGAAGAAGCCTTTTAACGTTGAAAGATTTTACCCCCGAAGAGGTGAAGTATCTTTTAGAGCTTTCAAAAGATCTAAAAGCCAAAAAGAGAATGGGTATTAAAGGCGATTTATTAAAAGGTAAGAACATAGTTTTGCTATTTGAAAAAACATCAACTAGAACAAGATGCGCCTTCGAAGTAGCTGCCTTCGATGAAGGGGCAAACGTTACATTTCTAACTAACAGTCAAATGGGTAAGAAAGAATCAATAGAAGATACGGCAAGAGTTTTAGGAAGATTTTACGATGGCATAGAATTTAGAGGCTTCAAGCAAGAAACGGTAGAAATTTTAGCAAAATATTCAGGTGTTCCCGTGTGGAATGGTCTTACAGATGAAGATCACCCTACCCAAGTTTTGGCAGATTTCCTAACTATTATGGAAAATTTCGAAAAACCTCTTAATAAGATCAAGTTTGTGTACATTGGAGATGGAAGAAACAATATGGCAAACGCCCTCATGATTGGTGCCTCTAAAATGGGGATGGATTTTGTAATTATTTCTCCAAAGGAACTTTTTCCAAGTAAAGAACTGATAAATGAAATGGAAAAGACAGCTAGCGAAAACGGTGGAAAAATCACAATCACAGACAAACTTGATGCTGTTGCTAACGCGGATGTGATCTATACTGATGTCTGGATTTCTATGGGAGAAGAAAGTAAAGTTGAAGAGAGAATCAAATTACTTAAACCCTACCAAGTAAATATGGATTTGATAAAAAAGACAAACAATCCTGAGGTTATTTTTCTGCACTGTTTGCCCTCTTTTCATGACACGAAAACAGAGATGGGATACGATGTTTACCAGAAATACGGTATTAAAGAAATGGAAGTTACAGATGAAGTGTTCGAAAGTAAGTACTCAAAAGTTTTTGATGAAGCAGAAAATAGAATGCATACCATAAAAGCAGTTATGGTAGCAACGTTGGTAGGTTGATACGAATGACTGAAAAACTTGCAATCGTAGCAATAGGAGGAAATGCTTTATCCCAACCAAAAGAATCTCCAACCGCCGAAAATATGTTAAAAAACTTAGAGAACACGGCAAAATGCCTGGTTGAACTAGTAAAAAAAAATTATAAAATAGTTATAACACACGGGAATGGACCACAAGTAGGAAACATTCTCGTTCAACAAGATATGGCCAAAGAAGTTATTCCTCCTTTTCCTCTGGATGTAAATGGGGCTATAACTCAAGGATATATAGGATACATGATTTCCCAAACGTTAAAAAATGTTTTAACAGCAGAACATATTGAAAAAGATGTTTCAAGTTTAGTTACCCAAGTACTTGTTGATAAAAATGATCCAGCTTTTTACAATCCTTCAAAACCTATTGGACCTTTTTACTCCAAAGAAGAGGCTGACGCTCTCATCAAAGAAAAAGGATGGAGTATGGTGGAAGACGCCGGAAGAGGTTGGCGAAGGGTAGTACCTTCTCCAGAACCGTTAGAGATTATAGAGATAAAAGCTATTAAAAAATTGGTAAGGAACAACAATATAACCATAGCAGCGGGTGGTGGGGGTATCCCAGTAATAAAAGAAGGAGATAAATTAAAAGGTGTGGAAGGTGTCATAGACAAAGATAGAGCCTCTGCTTTGTTAGCTATAGAATTGGATGCCGATGAATTCATAATTCTAACCGCTGTAGAAAAAGTATTTATAAATTTTAATAAACCCAATCAACAAACTATATCTTCAATGACTGTGAACCAAGCAATACAATATATGAATGAAGGACACTTTTCAAAAGGAAGTATGTTGCCAAAGATAGAGGCATGCACAAATTTTGTTCTCAAGACTGGAAGACCTGCTTTAATTACAGATTTAACCAAATTGGTTGATGCATTGGAAGGAAAAACAGGAACTATCATAACGAAATAAGGGGGGATCACCCCCCTATTTTAATTGAATCTTTTTGTCTTCATTACTTCACTTATTCTGCTTTCTTTGTTTTTAAGGGACATTCTAGAAGCAACGGAGTTGTATAAAAGTTCCACCATAAACATTTCTCCGATTCTGCTCACCGTGAATTCGCTTTCTTGTGGCATTTCAGCTGAAGTATATAAAACGAGATTGACTATTTTTGATAAAGGTGAATTAACCCCCGCAGTTACCCCTATGGTGAAGGCACCAGCTTCCCTGGCTACTTGGGCGGATTTGTAAGTATCTCGGATAACCCCAGAATGACTGGTAGCAATTACCACATCATCTTTTTCTAAATTTGAAGCAACGATAACTTGCATATGTGGATCAGAATATGCAGTGGAAGCAAATCCCAAGGCAGCAAACTTCAAAGAAGCATCCAAAGCAATAGGAAAAGATCTTCCTACGGCATAGAAAAGTAGTTTTTTGCTACTCAGTATTATTTCAGAGGCTCGAGTAATTTTATCCCTGTCTGCTTGCTTTAGAATATCAGTTAAGGAATTTACAGCTTTATTGTAAATCAAATCAAAAAGATCTTTTGACTCTTTTGATTCAAGTGTAGGAGCGCTCAATTCCCTTGCTAATTCTAACTTAAATTTTTGATATCCCGAGTAACCAACCTTTTTTAAAACTCTGTATATAGTAGTTTCACTAGTTCCTGCCCAATTGGATAATTCTGTGATGCTGTAGTGTATTACATCGGCAGGCCTTTCGATTATATACTGAGCTGCCTGATTTTCCTTGTCAGTTAAAGAATTGTATATTCCTTTAATCTTGGAAGTAACCAACTTCCTCACCTCTTATTGACTATAACTTTTCTATCAATTCATCTTTTTTATTCTTAAATACATTTATTTGATCTTTAATAACTTTTTCAGCTTCTACTTCGTTCATATCCTTTGTCAATTCAGCAAAATCAGCTACTCTCCCAAAATAGAGTGGTACTAAAGATTCCACTAATTTTTTGTCTTTGTTTTTCGAATACTCTATTAATGCATTAAATAATATATCACCCCAGATTTGAAGTGGTACCTTCTTCTCTTTCATTATGATTTCGAAGTGATCATTTGCCAATCTTTTGGTTTCTTCATTTTTTAACCCTTCTAAAAGTTGCTTTTTCAAATTTTCTATATTGATGTTAATAGGTTCAACAGCGACTTGAGGTACTTCACCATATATTGGGGCTTCTTCAATAGAATCGATATCTTTCCATTTGGAGACGCTATCTACGATAATATCAAATAACGTTCCAACTACCTGCTTAAACATAGGAGATAGATCAGCTCCCGGATCTTTAGGATCATGAACTTTTGCACCTAAAGCAGCTTGATAAACCTTTTTATTGGAGTTAAGTATGGCATTTGTAGTCATCCAAATATCTATCCCGAACCTTGCTACATCTGTTTTGGCAACACTTGAAGCGGTTTTCAAATAAACATCGATCATATTTTTACCTACCCCAAAATCTCCCCCTATTGGTTGCCTAATAGCTTGCCCAAACAAAGAAGCCACCAAAGGATAGCATACTTGGTTTGTGATTGTACCGTCGTATTTATGCCTCACATAATAAGGAGCAACATAATCGGAAAGCCCTTTCATTATGGGACCTGTTAATCTTTCTATCCACCAAGGTCTGACACTCTTTAAATCAGAATCCAAAAATACAATCGCCTCGGCGTCTAAGTTTTTAGCAAGTTCTATCACAGAAAGCATTGCACTTCCTTTACCTGGCAAACCAATATAATCGTAAGCGATTTTTGGTAAATTTTTTGTGTCTGTTTTCATAAAAACTTCTTTTGTCCCGTCTTTTGAACCCCCATCAGCGTTAACAATTAACCCATTAGAACCAAAATATTCAACTATCCCTTCTGCAGCTGTTTTAGAAACAAAAGAAATAGTTTCAGCATTATTATAGCTAGGAATACCCACAACTATTTTTACCCTTTTAGGTAGATTTTGTAAAATTTTATCATCGAAAAATAATGACATTTTAACTTCCTCCTTTTTGTAGTCCTTTTAAATTTATTCTTTGACTCCCCCCGCTGTTAAACCCGCCGTAAGGTATTTTTCGACGGTCATAAACAATACAATGACGGGAACTGCTGTCAATACAGAGGCTGCCATCATTTTAGCCCATACGGCATGTTCAGAAAAGAAAATTTCCCTCAAACCTACGGGCAGCGTATAAGCTCCAGGATATGGTCTTATGAAGATAGAAGCAAACAAATACTCATTCCATCCTATCATGAAGGCATATATGAAGACAGTGATTATAGCCGGCATTGATAGAGGAATAATTATCCTCATAATAGTTCCAATTCTTGTACTACCATCAATTAAGGCGGCTTCTTCAATAGATTCAGGAATCGTTCGGAAATAATTACCAAGCATGTACATTGAAACAGGCAACGTTTGAATTATATATATTATATACAAAGCAAACATTGAGGTTCCTCCTGAATTAGTTAATCCAATTCTTACGAACAAATCATACAAAGGAACAGATAATATCACTCCACCTACTAGGTATACCAGCAATACCCCTCTTTGAACAAGAGTTCTTCCCGGATACCAAACTCTACTGAAAGAATAGGCACCAAATATACCAATTATTAAACTTGTTAAAGCACTTAACCCAGCCAATAACAAACTATTACCAAACCATCTTAAAAAAGGAAATGATTCACGCCTTCTTGATGATTGTATATTCTGAAGAACTTGTTCCCTTTGTTCTTCTGGAAGAGATTCTAAAAGTTTCATAAGTTGTTCTTCTTCTTCACTCATCTGTTGCCTAATTGACTCCTGAAATCCTAATAGTTGAGCATACTGTGTTAATGTTGGATTCTCAGGAATCAATCCTGGATCAAATGCGTCGGAATCATACCTGAAGGAAACCGAAACCATATATGCAAAAGGGTAAGCAACAAATATCACAACTAACGCTATAAAAAACCAAAATAAAAATGTTTTTATGAAAGATCTTTTTCTTACTACCATTTTAACACCTTCCTCACATAGATGGATATGAGCACCATCATAACTACAAAGAGGACCGTTGCTATCGCTGCTGCAACTCCAAGTTCTGGTAAACCCGTGAAGGCTTTTTCATATAGGTATATAGGCAGAGTTCGCGCCTCTTTAGACAATAGGTATACCTCTTCAAATTTATAAAAATTCCATATTCCCCTTAAAAGAACTAAAGAACCTATTACATAGTATAGTTCAGGTAAAGTTATATGATGGAATTTTTGCCAACCATTGGCGCCATCAATATCAGCTGCTTCATAATAATCTTGAGGTATTGATTGTAACCTTGATAAAATCATCAAATAAATAAAAGGAAAATTCTTCCAAATACTATAAAATGAAACAACTATGAATGCGTTATTTGGATCGTTAACTAGGTCTTTTGTCACATCCATGATACCTAAATTACTTAAAAGTATTGTTAAAGGGCCATTTAAAGGCATTAAAACGTATTGCCATGCAAAAACGGTGGAAATAACCGGCGCCACGTATGGGAACAATATTAGGGCTCTTACTATACCTCTGCCGGGAAATTCTTTATTCATAAGTAAAGCAACCCCTAAACCAACTAAAATACTTCCAACGACTGTAATCAAAACATACAACAAAGTTATACCAAAGGAATTCCAAAAGGTAGGATCGGTTAACAGTTCTTTGTAATTTTGAAAACCAACAAACTTATTCGGTACTCCCGGTGTAAGGGATACTTCAAAAAAACTCAAGTAAATGTTGTATAAAACCGGATACAAAATAAAAAGCCCTATCAAAATAATGGCAGGTGATACTAACTTCCATCCAAAAGTTGCTTCTTTCTTCTTTAAAGGAGATAACTCTCGAAATCGTTGCATTTTTCTCTCCTCCCGATTTTTAGTAAAAAAGGGGAATAAAGTATCCCCCTTTCAATAGCTAATATGCTTTTATTCACTTAATAATCTTTCAGCTTCTTCTTGTGCCCATTGAGCGGTTTGCTGTGGTGTCCAATCGTTAGCGAACATTCTATTTATTGCTCTACCAATTACAAAGTTACCAGACAGGATACTCATTTCTTCAATTATTTCTCCTTCCATGAACTCAAATCTTTCCACAGTATCTAATGCAGAAATAATAGTAGTTATTTGATCTTTCCCATATCTTTCTAAAACAGGATTATCTAAAAATTCATCCATCTGTGCTATAGAACTTCTGGTTGGATTCATTCCGCCAGGTGCCATGTGCAACCAGTAAATGTAATTGCTACCACTCATAAGAAATTTTACCCACTGTTCTGCAGCATCTTTATTCTCGGACGTTTTAAGTATACCCAAACCTACGACTTCTCCAAATGAAGATGGCCTTGTGTTAATCATAAAATTTGCAAAACCTGTATTTTCAACAAGTTTAGGATCAAACTGTTCTACTCTTTGTTTTTGAACCTCTTCCACCGCAATATCATCCATTATGTAGGTCGAATAAAATACCATGGCGGCTTCGTTGTTCAAATAACCATTCAATGCTTCTGGAACGGCAGTAAAACCAGGTCTGGAGTATTTTCCAAGTTCTTTATAGAATCTAAATGATTCGATCATCTCGGGAGTATTAAAAAGAATATTTCCATCTTTATCAATTGGTCTTGCCCCATTTGAAAGAGCAATTTGTGAAAAGACCTGTTCAGTATAAGCATCTGCTTTCTTAGGCAATATCATACCGTAGAAACCATTAGCAGGATCGTTTAATGCTTTTGCAGCTGTAAGTATATTGTACCAAGATGTTGGAGCCCCTAGATCTCTTTCTTCAAACAAATTTGCCTTATACCAAATCCCTTGAACCCAAGCATGGAAAGGTACACCATAATATCCTCCATCTGGTGCCTGCATCAATCTTGAAACACCTTCATAAACATCACCAAAATCCTCGATGATCTTTGCATTCAGTTCTGTATCCATAAAGCCTTGGCTCCCCAACAAAAGTATTGGAGAAATGCCACCTTCTACAACATCTGGTAAGGTTCCAGATTGAACTGCTCTTGGAATCTGTTCTAAAATCTCGTTTTCCTCAATAGGTACTAAATTAACGGTTATACCTGTTTGTGCCTCAAAAATCTGTGCTAAGGCTCTAATTCTTTGTTGCCTATCTGTTTCTACCTGAGTGTGCCAAAACGTAATCGTTTGAGTAAAC
Organism: Petrotoga sp. DB-2; assembly: GCF_054051725.1. Lineage (NCBI taxonomy): Bacteria > Thermotogati > Thermotogota > Thermotogae > Petrotogales > Petrotogaceae > Petrotoga > Petrotoga sp. DB-2. Next base: position 159,406 of record NZ_JBSVZD010000001.1, read on the forward strand.
ACCATCGCACTAACAAGCACTGCTAAAATAACCACTGTAAGTTTCTTCACCATACACACCTCCTCAAATTTAGGTTCTTATTTTGAATAAAAATTTTTTTCAAAAATATAAGATAAAAAGAAAATTTTCATTTTTATTATACAGAAAAAAATATTATTTTCAAAATCTGATTATTCGTGATTACAATTGATTATAGGCGGTTATTTGTGATTATTATCAAAAATCTCTTATTTTCTCATTATTGGATTTTAATTTGGGGTAGTCTACTAACTTTTGATATAATAAAAGAAAAATCAACTATAATGGTTGAAAAGACTCTTTAATCCTTATGGGTGGGGAGCGTTTGCTGCAGTATGCAAACTATGTTTTTTGCAGTCTTGTGCAAAAAGCTTTTTGATGATAAACTTTGCTTCTGAACTTGGGAATCTTAAGGGGTTTACCCCTTAACGTATGGTCGAAGGGGCGCTAACACAAGTTTTAGAGTTTTTAAAGACAATACAAATTTAATCTTTTTAGGAGGCGTTGCTACATGAACAAAATTATAAAAGAAATAAAAGTCAACAACGTTGAAATCAAATTAGTATCCGGTGATATAACTATTGAAGAAACAGATGCTATTGTAAATGCTGCTAATTCACATTTGCAACATGGTGGTGGAGTAGCTGGAGCAATAGCAAGAAAAGGAGGTTCAGATATTCAAAAAGAATCGAACGAATATATCAAAAAATACGGTAAAGTCGAAACTGGAAATGTTGCAATAACAACTGGAGGAAAGTTAAAATGCAAGTACATAATCCACGCTGTTGGACCTATTTGGAAGGGAGGCGACCAAAAAGAAGAAAAGTTATTGTATGATGCCGTTTTCAATTCTTTGAAAAAAGCAGAAGAATTAAAATTGAATTCACTGGCCTTACCCGCTATAAGTGCAGGTATATACGGTTATCCCATAGAAAAAGCGGTTCCAGTTTACAAAAAAGCAGTCTATGATTTTATAAATACCAATCCACAATTTTTAAAGGAAATCAGATTTGTAATATATGGCGAAGACCACTTGGATTATTTTTTGAAAGAATTTTGAGAATATGAGTTTTCTAAGAACAGTTTACTATTATTACTCTCTACGTAAAAATCTTAATTGTTCAAGAAAAAAGATATTAGAATTAAGAGAAAAGAAATTTAGAAAGATATTAAAATACGCCTATAGAAAAATACCTTTTTATAAGGATTTTTATGGATCTTACGGAATAAAAGAAAACATGTTGAAAGAGATTCCCATAAACGAATTACCAATGATCAATAAAAACCTTATAATTGATAATTTTAATAAGTTCTTTAAAGATAACCAAATTACTAAAAGCAAAGTGGAAAACTTTTTAAAAAATAATCCGAATCCAACTTCTTTATTTTTAAACAAGTACCATGTAATACACAGTTCTGGAACAACCGGAACGGTAGGATATTATTTATATAGTGAAAGAGAATGGGATTTCATTAAAGCTATTTCAACAAGGATGTTTTCAAATTTTACTCTCAAAAGAAAGAAATATGCCTTTATAGGCGCAGTTGATGGACATTATGCTGCCATAAGTTTGTTCCTCTCTCCACTAAATCAACCTGAGAAGTTTTTCTATAAAGATTATATGGTAATGGATATAAACAAACCTATCAAAACCTACTTAAAAGAGCTTAACGATTTTCAACCTGACAATCTCACAGGGTATCCCTTTGGTATAAGATCCTTGGCACAGTTTCAAAATGAAGGTCTTTTGAATATCCACCCCGAAGTAATAATTAGTGGTGGAGAACCTTTATTAAAAAATGTAAGACTGTTTTTAAAAGAGGTTTGGAAAGATGCTGAAATAGTGGATAGTTATGCAACTTCTGAGTCATTGGCGATGGGGGTATCTAGAGAAGATTTAAAAGGTATGTACATATACGATGATGCGGTTTACCTTGAAATTAAAGAAGATAGAACAATTTTGACAAACTTATATAATTACACCCAACCTATAATAAGATATGAATTAACAGATATCCTAAAAAAATCTAAAGATAGCGAAGGGGTATGGCCCTTTACAAAGATCGAACAAGTTATTGGAAGAAATGAGTTAATTCCATTTTTTATAAATGAAAACGGTGAAAAAGATTTCATTCATCCAATCGTTATAGCTGAATTTTTTGTCAAAGGAGTGACTAAGTTTCAATTCGTCCAAAAGAATCACTCATCTTTTGTCTTTAAAATAGTCGTTTCACAAAAAGAGCGTTCAGATAAAATTTTAGAAGAAGTTAGAAACAAACTTACCAATATCCTAGAGAAGAAAAAAATGCAAAACGTCAATTTTGATGTAAAAATCGTGGAAGATATCAAGCCAGATGAAAAAACCGGAAAATATAAATTAATTTTAATTGAGTGAAAAATCAAAAGAAAAGAAGGTGTTTCACATGGCAAATTTATACTTAATAGACGGCTCAGGAATAGCATATAGAGCCTTTTTTGCGCTGGGGGACTGGATGAACACTTCTGATGGTTTGCCAACAAACGCCATCTACGGAGTAGCTCGAATGCTTTTAAAGTTACTCAAAGAATACGTTAAAAAAGGCGAAGATTCAATAATATTTGTTATGGACAAAAAAACCACTACTTATAGAAACGAATTATTAAAAACCTATAAGGCCCAAAGACCAGAAACACCTGAAAAATATATACAACAGATCCCATACATATACGAACTGGTGGAAAAATTGGGCGTAAAATTAGTTGCTATGGATAATTATGAAGCCGACGATGTCATAGCCACAATAGTTTCAAAAAAGAAAAGAAACTACGATAATGTTTATATAATCACATCGGATAAAGATATGATGCAACTTGTTAAGGATAACGTATATATCTTAAGACCAGAACAAGGAATAACAGAAATGGTAAAATACGATGCACACGAAGTGGAAAAAAAGATGGGGGTTCCTCCAGAAAAAATCGCTGATTTGCTAGCTTTAATGGGGGATAGTTCCGACAACATTCCTGGAGTAAAAGGCATTGGAATAAAAACGGCTCAAAAATTGTTGCAGGATTACAAGAATTTAGATGATTTGTATCAACATCTAGATGAGATAAAAGGTTCTACAAAAAACAAACTAAAAAACGAAAAAGAAACCGCATATCTGAGTAAAAAATTAGTCCAATTGATGGTAGATGCACCAATAGAAGAAATATTTGAAGATAAAGAAATTATATATCAAGGATTCAGAGACGATTTACGAGATTTTCTCAAAAAATTGGAGTTTAATTCAATATTGAAAGAGTTAGATGTAACTGATAAATCAAGTAACTCAGCTAAAGCGGCAACAAAAACAAAAGCAGAAAAAAAAGACTACTCAGCAAAAGGCAAGTATTACGAATATAACGCACAAAATTACAAAGAACTATTAAAAACCTTAGAGAAATATGAAATAATATCTTTTGACCTTGAAACTTCTTCCCTTGATCCATATCAAGCAGATATAGTGGGAATCGCTTTAAGCTGCAACCCGTTTGAAGGATATTTTTTGTATCTATACAAAGAAAAAGATAGATGGGAAATAGCTAAGGAGATAGTCAATCTTTTAAACAATAAAAAGGTCATTGGCCAAAATTTAAAGTACGATATGACGGTTTTGAAAGTAAACGGAATTGAATTAAGTAAAGTATATTTTGACAGTATGATAGCTGCTTATTTGTTAAACCCTGATAGCAGAAGGTTCAATATGGATGATCTTGCCAAAGAATATTTGGATTATAAAACAACTAAATACAAAGAAGTTATGGGAAAAGATATCAAACTGTTAACCCTTGGAGACATCGATAAGAAAAAGGTTGTTGAGTACGCTGCAGAAGACGCGGATATTGCTTATCGATTATTTGAAGTATTAAAGCCCAAACTAGAAGAATTTGAACTAATTGAATTGTTTGAAAAAATCGAAATGTCAACTATAAATGTGTTATCAGAAATGGAAATGAATGGTGTGTATTTTGATTTAAAAGAGCTTAAAAAATTAGAAGAAGAATATAACAAAAAGCTAAGCTCGTTAATGTATGAAATGAAAAAAATCGTCGGTTATGAGTTCAATCCAAATTCACCAAAACAAGTTCGAGAACTACTCTTTGAAAACTTAGGATTGAAGGGGAAAAGAAAAACTAAGAGTGGATCATATTCAACAGATGCAGATTCTTTAGAAGCTCTAAGAGATGAGCATCCCATAATAGAAAAACTCTTAGAATATAGGAAATACCAAAAGCTTCTTTCTACATACATAATTGCTATACCAAAATTAGTTAACAAAAAAACTGGTAGGGTTCATACATCTTTCAACCAAACGGGAACAGCCACCGGTAGATTAAGTAGTAGCGAACCGAATCTTCAAAATCTCCCCATACGAGAAGAAGATGGAGAAAGAATTAGAAACACCGTCAAAGCACAAAAAGACGATTATGTTTTACTCAGTGCCGATTATTCACAAATTGAATTACGAGTTTTAGCTCATCTATCTAACGATGAAACTTTAATACATGCTTTTAATAACGATGAAGATATACATGCTTTAACAGCAGCTGCAATATTCGGTGTAAACATCGACAATGTAGACTACAACATGAGAAGAGTGGGAAAAGTAGTTAATTTTTCCCTGGTGTATGGATCATCTCCGTATGGACTAGCCGAGAATTTAAAAATATCCGTAGAAGATGCCAAAGATTTTATGGAAAAATACTTTAAAACTTACCAAAAAGTCAAAGAATATCAAGAATCAAGCTTAAAGGTTGCAATGCAAAAAGGTTATGTTGAAACTATATTTGGAAGGAAAAGATTTTTGAATAACATAAAAACAGGCAAATCTGAGTTGAAACGAATAGCCATAAACACCCCTATCCAAGGTACTGCAGCCGATATTATGAAATTGGCTATGATCAATTTATACAAAAAACTTCCAAAAGAAGCAAAATTGATACTTCAGGTACACGACGAAGTTGTAATAGAATTACCTAAAGAAATCGTAGAAGAAACCAAAAAAACGGTTCAAGATTGTATGGAAAATGCTGTTAAATTAAAAATACCTTTAAAAGTTGATATCAGTGTCGGTAAAAATTGGCAAAAATGATAATTATAATTATAATTATGTATATCTAAATTATTAAAATTTTTTCATTTTTTAAAGAAAATCTGATATAATCTAAATAACTAATTAGACGTTTATAGATATAAAGAAGGTGGGAGCGGGGCGAAGGAGTAAAACCCTTTTTCCTTATGGGCGGGCAGCGGGGCGAAGGGGCGCTATATAATTAGATCTATATAATTAGATTTTAAAGGCAGTATATTATAATAAAATCATCGGAGGAATCGAGTCAACTACCCACCGTCTAAAGACGGGGACTTGTGATGAACAAGCCTTAGTTGACTACCCTCAGCCATGATAAACGGGCTTCCGCCTCTTAAGGAAGATCATCGGGCTACGTTATATAGGTCATAACACCTTCGGATGTTTCTCCTAGTCCGTCGCTCTGTTGTTTAGTTTTAAACAATCCTGAGGGGTAGGGATAGTGAGCTAAACGTAAAAAGCCTATATAACATTGGGGAAGGAGAAGAACTCCATTAAGGAGGCACACTTTATGTTAGTGTACGTTTTAAACAAACATGGGAAACCTCTTATGCCTTGTAAACCTTCAAAGGCAAGAAAATTACTTAAAGAGGAAAAAGCCAAGGTTATTAGAAAAGAACCTTTTACCATTCAGCTCCTCTATGGTAGTAGCGGTTATAAACAACCTATTACTTTAGGAGTAGATGCGGGAAGTAAAACTGTAGGCTTGTCTGCTACTACTGAAAATAAGGAACTTTTTGCAGCAGAGGTTGAACTAAGGGACGATATACCTAAACTTATATCTCAAAAACGACAGTATCGTAGAGATAGACGTTTCAGAAAAACAAGGTATAGGAAACCACGCTTTTTAAATCGTGTCCACAGTAAGAACAAAGGATGGCTTGCACCGTCGGTAGAACATAAAATAAAATCGCACATTAAACTGATTGATCTAGTTCACAGTTTGCTTCCTGTTACAAAAATTGTAGTAGAAGTTGCAAGTTTCGATATACAAAAGATTAAGAATCCTAATATTGAAGGCAAACAATACCAACAAGGGGAACAATTAGATTTTTGGAATGTAAGGGAATATGTTCTATGGAGAGATAACTACACCTGTCAACACTGCAAAGGCAAAACCAAAGATAAAAGACTCAATATTCACCACATCGAAAGTAGACAAATAGGTGGAGATGCACCCAATAATTTAATTACATTGTGCGAAACATGCCATAAGGATTACCACGATGGAAAGATTAAATTGAATTTTAAAAGAGGACAAAAGTTTAAAGATGCTACATTTATGGGTATTATGAGACGGACTTTATACAATAGATTAAAAACACTATACCCTAACATTCATCTAACTTATGGATATATCACTAAAAATACAAGAATACAAAATGGTTTACCTAAAACACATAGAATAGACGCTTTATGTATTAGTGGTCATCCTCAAGCAAAACAATTAGAGCATTATTATCACATTAAAGAAGTTAGACGACACAATAGACAAATACACAAAGCTAACATTCTAAAGGGAGGAATAAGAAAACTTAACCAAGCACCTTATCTAGTACATGGTTTTAGATTGTTTGATAAAGTAAAATACAATGGTATTAAATGTTTCATATATGGAAGACGTTCAACTGGATACTTTGATATAAGAAAAGTTGATGGCACAGTAATTCATAGAAGTGCAAAAAGCAAAGATTTAATCTTAGTAAGCAAAACTAAAACTCTATTATGGGAAAGGAGAGAAAATTCTGCATTCCTCTCACCACTGAACCGGGCTTCCGCCTCTTAAGGAAATGGTGAGTCTCCTGCAGATATTTTTCATGAAAAAGTTTCACATAGTAAAATTAGGTTGTCCAAAAAACGATGCAGATATGGAAATATTCAAAGGGTTGCTCCAAAGCAAAGGCTATAAATACTTGAGTAATCCTCAAATTGCTGATTATATATTCATAGATACATGTGGGTTCATCGAAGAAGCTAAAAAAGAAAGCATCGAAGCTATATTTGAATATGCCTCCTTAAAAGATAATAACAAAAATCTAAAAGTTATACCAATAGGTTGTCTAACCCAAAGATATTTCAACGATATTCTTAAAAATATTCCTGAAATAGACGGGTTATTCGGTGTGCTGTCCCCTAAAACCATAGTTGAAAAAATTGAAAATGGTGAATATTTTTTTAAAAATGATATTCCTGAAACTCTGTACGATTGTAAAATTAGAGCGATTCCAGACTCACATTACGCATACGTAAAAATTGGGGACGGATGTAGTAGAAATTGTGCCTTTTGTTCTATACCCACGTTCAAAGGAAAACCAAAAAGCAGAAGTATCGAAGAAATAAACGAAGAAGTAGAATTTTTGGTATCCAAAGGTGTAAAAGAAATCATTCTCGTATCCCAAGATAATACATTGTACGGCATAGATAATTACCAAAAGCAGGCACTACCAGATTTATTAGACAAACTTAACAATATAAAAGGAAGATTTTGGATCAGGGTTATGTACTTACATCCGGATTTCTTAAGTGAAGACATCATAGAAAGCATACATAGAAATGAAAAAGTATTAAATTATTTCGATGTACCAATTCAACATATCTCTGATAAAATTTTGCAAAGTATGGGCAGACATAAGAAAAGAAATGAGTTAATGAAACTATTTGAGAAAATCAGAAAAGAACCATCTGCCATAAGAACCACGTTAATGCTAGGGTTCCCAGGAGAAAAAGCTGAAGATTTTGAAGAGTTACTCGATTTCGTAAAAGAAATAAAATTTGAACGAATGGGAAGCTTTAAATTCTCAAAAGAAGAAAATACCAAGTCATTCACATTGCCAGAACAAATTGATGAACAAATTAAAAAACAAAGGCAAAATGAACTAATGACTGTTCAAAGTGAAATTTCTAAAAACATCATGGAAAAATATATAGGTAAAACTTTAGAAGTTCTTTTGGAAGAGAAAGAAGATAACGTTTATATCGGAAGAAGCTATTTAGACGCTCCAGAAATTGATGGAAATATATATATAAAAAATTATGGTGACAAAGAACTATCTTTAGGAAATTTCGTCAAAGCAAGAATTACTGGTTCATACGAATATGATCTGGAAGGAGAAATCGTTGAATATGAACATACCAAATTTGTTGAGCTTTTCTAGGATAATACTAGCCATTCCAATATTTATTTTAACTATTTTTGGAGAACCGTTTTATATCGTAGCCTTGGTTTTATTTATTATAGCTTCTTTAACTGATTGGTTAGACGGTTATGTTGCCAGAAAAACAGGGCAGGTTACCGATATCGGCAAATTTTTTGACCAAATATCTGACAAAATACTTATAAATTCCGTTTTTATTGCAATGTTAGGTGTAGGGATTTTGCCTGCGTGGTTTGTAGCAATAATTGTATCAAGAGACACCTTTGTGAGTGGTTTAAGGATGGCAGCTGCAAACAAAAACATCGTTGTTCCTGCTGATAAGTTTGGTAAACTAAAAACCGTCTTAGAAATTGCTTTAATCATTGTAATATACTTGATGCTTTGGAATTTTTTAGTTAATGCTTTGATCTACTTGACTGTTATAATTAGTCTATTATCAGGGGTAAATTACACTATAAAAACCGCTAAGCAATTTTAATAAAGAAAGGAGTCCTAGTATATGACACAGCTAAAAAATACAAATAGCTACAACACCGATAAATTAAGGTCCTTCATCGCTATCGAAACTAATGAAAAATTAGAAGGGTTAGTAAATGATTTAATCGAAAGGTTTCAAAGGATGGGATTTAAAGCCAATTGGACAAAAGCAAAAAATGTCCATTTAACATTGTTTTTCCTTGGGGATCAAAAAATGGAAAAGATAGCTCAGTTGGCTTATAAAATCGGTGAAAGAATATCCGGATTCCCCACGTTTCATTTTAATATCCATAAAATGGGATTCTTTGAAAACGATTCTGAACCAAAGGTGTTATGGCTGGGAATACAAGAAGATAATACCTTAATTGGTTTGTATGAAGAAATAAAAAAGGTACTAAAGATTTCAGAATTAGAGGTTAAAGATACCAACTTTTTACCTCATATTACAGTCGGAAGGGTTAAATCGTTCCCTAACCATTGGAAAGAACTAATTAATTCTGTAACTTTTGATCAAATCCAAGTATACGTAAATTCTATCGGTATATACTCTTCTGAACTAACAAGGAAAGGCCCAATATATAAAAAACTTTACACGGTTGACTTTGAAGGAGGCGTCATCATTAATGGCTAAAAATGATTCTAAAGATACAAATAAAGAAGAATTGTTAGAGAAACTTGTTAAAGAGTTAGAAAAAAATCATGGAACAGGATCGGTCATGATAATGGGCAAGGGATTGGATAACAGCAATATATCCGTTGTACCAAGTGGATGTTTATCGCTAGACATAGCTTTGGGTGTTGGCGGATATCCAAGGGGAAGAATTGTAGAAATATTTGGAAACGAATCATCGGGTAAAACTACACTAGCTCTTCATTCCTTAGCGGAAGTCCAAAAATTGAACGGTATAGCCGCATTTGTTGATGCCGAACATGCTTTAGATGTTGAATATGCTAAAAAGCTAGGCGTAGATGTCGACAAATTGATAGTTTCACAACCAGATTATGGTGAACAAGCCCTTGAAATTGTAGATTCTTTGATCAGATCTAACATAGTAGACTTAATAGTGGTAGATTCTGTAGCCGCTCTGGTACCGAAAGCAGAAATAGAAGGAGCTATGGGAGACTCTCACATGGGACTCCAAGCAAGGCTAATGTCTCAAGCTCTAAGAAAACTAGCTGGGAGTATAAGTAAATCCAAATCTATAGTAATATTTATAAACCAGGTAAGGATGAAAATTGGTGTAGTGTACGGTAACCCAGAAACTACTACAGGAGGAATTGCACTAAAATTTTATTCTACGATCAGGGTAGAGGTAAGAAAAGGTAGTGCAATAAGAGAAGGAAAAGATCAGATAGGAAATGAAACAACCTTAAAAATCGTAAAAAATAAGGTTGCTCCACCCTTCAAACAAGCAAATGTGGACATGATCTTTGGACGAGGCATCGCAAAAGAAAACGATATCTTTAACCTAGCTGTAGAGGAAGATTTAATTCAAAGAAAAGGAGCTTGGTTCTCTTATATCAACGAAAATGGTGAAGAAGTCAGTTTAGGACAGGGTAAAACCAATTCAATTAGTTATCTCATGGAAAACCCTGAAATACTTGATTATTTAGAATATACTATTCGCAAGAAGCACAATTTAATTATTCCCGATTATCTGATTGAAAAGTTCGAATCTAACTCATCAAAGAGCAAAAAAGAGAAAAATGAAGAAACACAAAAAAATTAATCCAAAAGATGAAAAAGCAGCTGAAAAATCTGCATTGAATTTAATAAAGTATCGTGCCAGATCAGAAAAAGAACTCTCGGACCGACTAAAAGAAAAAGGCTTTGACGAAGAAGTTATTGATAAAGTTGTAGAAAAATGCAAGAAGAGTGGTTTGATAGATGACAAACTTTTTGCGTATTTATATACATATGACAAGTTAACTCTAGACAAAAAAGGCCCCATGTTTATACAACATGAATTGAAACGTTTGGGAGTAGATGAAAGATTGATTTTTGAGGCCCTTGAGAAAGTCAAAAACGAAGTAGATATAAATGCAATTGCCTTAGAATTGGCAAAAAATTATTATGAAAGAAAACAGGACGTTCTCAAAACTAAAGCTTACTTGTATAGAAGAGGTTTTGAGCCAGACATTATAAACTCTGTTATTGAAAACTTAAGAGGTGATTAAAATTGGAAATTTTGGTATATATAATTATAGGAGTAGCAATATTTATCTTATCTCTGCTTGTTGGAGTTAATATTGGAAACAAAAGGGTTATTTCTACATTAAAAACAAAAAAAGAAGAATTGGAAGTTGAAATAAAAAACAAACAAAAAGAAATAGATAAGATATTAAAAACAGCAGAAGAAGAAGCTAAGGCATTAAAACAAAAAGAATTACTAGAAGCAAAAGAAGAGATACATAAACTTAGACAACAATTTGATTTAGAAGCAAAGCAACAAAGAGAAGAACTTAAAACCAATGAAGAAAGATTAATAAGAAAGGAAGAAAGTTTATCAAAAAAAGAAGAAAACTTAGAAAAACTGAAAGAAAAATTGGAAGCTCAACACGAAAATGTCCAAAAATTAGAGAAAGAATTAGAGACGAAATTAAATGAAATTGCAAAAATGACTGAAGAAGAAGCACGCCAAATAGTAATAAACGAAGCAAGAGATAAGTATGAAAGAGAAATTGCCCAAAAGTTCAAAGAAATAAAAGATTATTACGAAGAAGAGGCAAAAAAATATGCCAGATGGGTTATCACTACCTCTATTCAAAGATATGCATCAGATGTTACCAGCGAAATAACAACCTCAACTGTATCCTTGCCTACAGATGACATGAAAGGAAGGATAATTGGTAGAGAGGGAAGAAACATCAGAACCTTTGAAAAACTCACAGGAGCCGATTTAATAATCGATGATACACCAGAAATAGTTGTTGTATCCTCGTTCAACCCATTAAGACGAGAGATAGCAAAAAGAACACTTGAAATGCTTGTAGCTGATGGAAGAATACATCCTGCTAGAATAGAAGAGCTATATGAGAAATCAAAAAACGAAATCCAAGAATACATAAAAGAAGTAGGAAAAGAAGCGGTAATGAGAGTAGGTATAAAACAGCCGCACCTTGAAATAATTAAACTTCTAGGTAGATTAAAATTTAGAACCAGTTATGGACAAGATGTATTGGAACATTCAATAGAGGTAGCACAATTTGCTGGAATGATGGCAAGTGAATTAGGATTGAACGTTGAACTAGCTAAAAGAGCGGCTTTATTCCATGATTTAGGAAAAGCTGTTGATCATGAAGTTGAAGGATCACACGCTATTGTTGGAGGGCAAATTGCTAAGAGATACGGAGAAAAATTAGAAGTAGTTAATGCGATACAGTATCACCATAACGAAGTTGACCCAATGACACCCGAAGCTGTTTTAGTTGCTGCAAGTGATGCGTTATCGGCATCCAGACCTGGTGCACGTAAAGAAACATTGGAAAATTACATTCGAAGAATCGAGCAACTTGAGGAAATCGCGAAATCATTCAGATACGTAGATAAAGCTTATGCAATACAAGCAGGAAGAGAATTGAGAATAATAGTTCAACCAGATAAAGTTGAAGATGAAATCGCAGAAAAATTGGCGCACGATATATCTGTTCAAATAGAGGAAAAGGTTCAATATCCTGGAGTAATCAAAGTAACCGTAATTAGAGAAAAAAGAAGCGTAGCTTATGCAAGTTAGAAATCAGTTAATATCTTAGGGGTTTATCCCCCTAAGATATTATTTTTATAATAAAATCAGGTGTTGATTATGACAGATTTTGAACTATCTGGGTACTTAATGAAAAAACGCTTTTTTCATTTATTCATGCCTGTTTTAGAATTCTTATGCTTTTGCAACTGTCAAATTCAGGACAAAATATTAGATATAAGTTATTTCTAATTCTTAATTAATCTATTTTTGATAACTGTTTTAATCAACCAAAGAGGAATTTAAGTGAGATGGCAAAGAGGAATTTAAATGGAAAAGCTGGCAGCTAATTTAAAAGAAGGAGAACTTTGTCTGTATATAGCTGCCATTTTTTCCTGGTATTACCTCGATTTTTGAATTAATTCTTTCTTTCAATTCACTTACATGAGATATTATGCCCACCATTCTTCCAGAGCTATTTAACTCTGTTAATACTTCGATTGCACTATCAAGAGAGTTTGTGTCAAGGCTGCCGAATCCTTCGTCTATAAAAATCGTATCTAAAGATATTCCACCAGCTTCGCTTTGCACCACATCGGCTAATCCTAAAGCAAGGGCTAGTGCAGCTTTAAAACTTTCTCCTCCTGAAAGTGTTTTTATTTCTCTTTCTTTTCCAGTGTAAATATCAAAAACCATGATTTCTAAGCCTTCACTCTTTCTTGCATCAAGTACCTTAGAAGATCTATGCAGCTGATATCTTCCATCTGTTAATTTGTTTAATCTTAGATTCGCTTGAGATAATATTTCTTCAAAATAATAGGCTAGTACGTATTTACTAAGACTGATCCTTGTGTTGTTATCTCCTTTGCTGACATCTCTTAAGTTCTTTATAGTTGAGTATTCTTTTTCTTGTTTTTCTATTTCTTTTATTATGGTTTCCAAATTAGTTTTTGTGGCTTTAAGCTGTTTTATTTCATATTCTAAATTCGTTTCATTTTTGATTAATTCTTCAATTTCCTTTTGTAATTGCACTATTTCATTATTTAAAGGTGTTTCATCAATTATTTTTAGATTTTTAGTGGATTCTTCTAAATCAATGAGAAGAGTCTGCTTATTCTTTAATTCTTCTTTATACTTTTGAACTTCATCCTCTAAACTTTCTATTAAGTTAATTTGTTCTTTTATTCTTTGATATTCTTGTTGGTTCTCAAATCCCATTTTTTCTATCATTTGATCGAATTTTTGTTCAGCATTTTTTACTTGATCGTCTAATTTAATTATATCTTCGGTTAAAGTTTTTATTGTTCCTTTTGAAGAATTTATTATTTCTGCGATTCTGTTAGCTTCTTCTCTTTTTTGTTCGTAAGTGTTTTTGATACCTTGGATAAATTTTCTTTTTTCTTGTATTTCGCTTATTATCCCATTTTGGGTTTTGTCTTCTAATTGTTCTTTAAGATTTGTAATTTTAGTTGCTACTTCTATAATTTCTGATTTCGATTCATCTATTATTTTTCTCAACTTTTCTCTTTGTTCTTCTAACTCTCTAATTTCTTCTTTGATCTTTTTATTATCGTTTTTCAGTGATTTGACTTTGTTGTATATTTTTATTTTTTCTTCGTATTTTTGTTTTTGCTGGTCCAATCTATCTTTAAGCATTTTTATTAAATTTTGTATATGAGTGTGTATATTCTGACTTTCTTGGGGAATTTGGAGTTCTTCACAAATTCTTTTGTATTCCGATTTAAATAAAGATACCTCTTGTGAATATTTGGTTGATACGTCTTCATAATTTTTTAGTATCGTTACCTTTTTTTTCTCTTTTTCATTTAATTTTTGATTGATTTCCTCTAGGTCTTTTTCTGTTATTAATTTTCCACTACTTTTGGCAGGAGAAGGGTGAAAGATAGATCCACAAACGGGACATGGTTCTCCTTCTTTTAGATTGGATGCGAGATGGTATGCCTGTGATTTTATAAAATCGGTAGTCTTTTTGCTTTGTTCTTCTCTTAAGTTTTGTATTTCAATCTCTATTTCTTCTTTTTCTTTTTTTACTTTCCGATAATCCTTGTGTAAGACTACCAATTCTGTGTATTTTTTAGATAATTCGTTGGCTGCAGATAATAATTTTTCATTCGTAATAATTTCGTTTTTAAGTATTTCCACGTTTATATCTTCGTTTTCCGATATATATTTTTCGTTTTGTTCCAATTTTTTTTGAGCTTTTGAAAGCTTCTCATCTCTTTCTTGGCTTTCTCTAACCTTTTCATCATAAAGTTTCTTTTTTGTATTGAATTCTTTAATTAAATTTTTGTACTCAACGTATTTATCTAATTTTTGATTGAGATCTTCAATTTCTTTTTCAACAGCGGATATCTTTTGATATTGCTTTTCAATTTCTGGTAATTTTTCGTCTATTCGTTGCTTTTCTTCCATACTTTCATCTAATATACTTTGTTGATTTTTGAGTTGGTTCTTTTTTCCGTTTAATTCTTTCAAATATTCTATGTATCTTTCTTCGTATGGAAGGATTTCTTTTGCCTTTTTTAACCTATTAAGAAGCTCTTCTTTTTCTTGAATAGACTCGGAATTTTGTTGGAGTTCTTCGATCTCTTTTTTAAGGGTTTCTTTCTTTTCAATTAGTTCATTTACCTTTTTTATATTTTCAAGATCCATATTTAGTTTTTGCAGTTTGTCTTGTTTTTGAGATTTTTGTTTTTCGGTTTCTTCCTTATAAATCTCTCTTTTTCTAATTTCCTTTGTTAATTGATCAATTAGATTTTCAGGGTCAATATTTTCTTCTTTCAACAATTGATTGTATTCTTCTGATTCAAGGTTTATTGTTTCTAGTATGTTTTTGATTTTTTGCTGTTGGGCCTTTAATCCTTTTTCTATATTTTTAAAAATCTCGTCTATTTTTTGTTCGAAACGCTCATATATACTTATGTCAAATATCTTCTTAAAGATCTCTGCTCTCTCGTTTGAATTGGCTGTTATAAACTTTCTGAATTCTCCTTGTGGAATCATTACTATCTGCTTGAATTGTTCATAGTTCAAACCTAAATATTCTTCTACCTTACTATTTACTTTTTTAACCCCAGTTTCATGTAGTATCAGTTGACCATTTTGATATATCTTTATACTAGCTTGACTATTTTGCTTTGTGGTCCCTTCACCATCTTTTTTTGATCTTTCGTAAGAAGGGGTTCTTGAGATTTCGATTATTTTATCTTTGAATTGAAATTCAAATTCCACGTATGTATCGGTGTTTTCATCTGCAAAATGAGACCTGGCTATCGCATCCCCTCTTTCGCCCATCGAACCATTTCCGTACAAAGCATAACAGATTGCGTCGAAAATCGTAGTTTTTCCTGCACCTGTTGGGCCTGTAATTAAGAACAAAGTATCGTTTCTTAATTTGTTAAAATTTATTTCTTGCTCTTCTAAAAAAGGGCCAAAGGCCTGGAATTTTAATTTTATTGGTCTCATTTTTCTTCACCACTTGCTTTTTGGAGTTCGTTGAAAATACTTGTCACTATCTGTTTCTCCTCAAAAGAGAGTTCTTGGTTTTTGACTTCTTGATAAAACAATTCAAAAAGATCTACGGGGGATATTTTCTTTATATTATAATCTCTTGTTTTTATTTCATCATTCGTTTTTAAATTAGGAAAATCAAGAGATAAAACATTTGGAAATTTTGCTCTCAGCTTGTTTATAGCATCATAAACGGGCTTGGTGTTTTCTAATATTATTTGAAGATAATCATCTGAACTCTCCATTTTCATTATGTCATCAAATGATCCTCTTATTATTTTCATATCTTTAGCCGCATTGAAGCTTAATTTTTCAACTTTTATATTTCCTTTTTCTTTCATTTCTACTAAGTTCATCCCTTTTATATGGCTTGCTTCACTGAAGGAGTACTTTAAAAGAGAACCAGAGTAATAACTATTTTTAATTTTTTGAGGTCTGTGGAGATGTCCGAGGGCAACGTAATCAAATTTTTCAAAGATGTCTGGATCCACATATTCGCTTCCTCCAATGGATAGAGGCCTTTCAGATTCGCTATTCAATCCACCCATTATGTATTCGTGGGCTATCAATACGTTTCTTTCATCTTCATCCAAATCGATACTATCAATGTAATGCTTTAAAAGCTGGGTTTTATCCTCAAAATTTATCTCAAATATATCACTAGCTTTTTGAAGGTCAACATATGGAAGCATAAAAAAATTAACAGGACCATACTCGTCATTAAAAGTGATTTTTTTGACTTCTTTTTTTAAAGTACCTTCGATATGAAGATTCATGTTAGAAAGTATACCATTCAAGAACTCAAGTCTCTCATCGCTATCGTGATTTCCTGAAATTATGAGTGTGGGGATTTTTAATTCTAGTACAATTTTAGAAAGTACTTCGTTCAATAGATTAACAGCCTCTGAAGGAGGGATGCCTCTATCGTATAAATCCCCTGCTATCAATAATACATCCGGTGGAGTTTTTGATAAATATGCCAAAAATTTGTCTAAAATATATTTTTGATCTAAGGTCATATAGTTGGAATATATTATCTTTCCAAGATGCCAATCCGCAGTATGAATAAATTTCATAGTTACCTCCAAATTCTAAAAAAGGGATGCAAGTTGCATCCCTAATCTTTCAATTTTTCAATACAATGGTTCGACATCCATGTGTTCCCAATAATCTTTGGATAATTTTTGATAGAGTGTATAAATTCTATCTCTATGTTCTTTTTCCCATTCGGCTAGATGATTCAGTATCTTTTTTAACTCTTCGTCTTCAACGCTTTCGGCAGCTTTGCTATAGAAATTCATGAAATCTTCTTCGATAAGATACGCCATTCTTAATACAGGAATATCGGATTTTACAGCAGTAAAATCACCTTGGTAAGCTATTTCTTGGGTAGCTCTTTTGGAAAAAGATTGGCCGATATCGGTAGGTTGTGAGAAATGTGCATAATCATGACTTTTTACATCTTTTATCAGACTACTTATATAATCTGCGTGATCTTTCTCCATATTACTTAATTCTTTAAAGGTTTCCTTAACCTGTTGAATCTTAACCGTGTTTGCTTTTGATTCGTAAAATTGCATTCCTTCTAATTCCTTTGATAAAGCATATTCTAATATACCAAGAGCTTTTTTTTCATTCAAAGAAAACACCTCCAAATATTTATTTTGATACTATCTTTAGTATCTTTAACATTTGATTTAAAACACCTTTTCCACACAGTCAACAAGCAACTATTTTGAATACTCTACATAAATGTAAGGTAAAAGTATATACTCTAAAATAATTGATAAGTAAAGTCCAACAATAGGGATCATTCCCAGAAGAAAAATAACAAGTAAAAGTAGAAATATTTGTAAAAAGTTTTCTCCTTTGAAAACGAAAGAATAACTCTTTTTCAGAGAATCGGTAACTGAAAGTTTGTCAATCACCAATGCACACGGAGAAAAAATTAAGAAAAGGGCTAATATTAATCCGGGGATAACATAAGCTAAAGTTCCGAGAGATATTAGAAAACCTACCACAATAGAGAGCACGATTATCTCTAAGAGAAGCTGATTAATTTGAGATAAACTATTTTTAAGATCAATTTCTTCCCCTTTTTTATATTGATCAAATAAAATAGTTACCCAAGCGATGAAAAACATCGTGGTTATACCTATGATGATTGATGATACCAAATTAGCTAAAGGTCCCATAAATCTTACAACATCAAAAAGTAAAGTAAGTATAATCCCTATAAAGACTGGTATGAGCATGACAGGATTTTTACCAACTATTTTAAATGGTTCGGTAAAAACATCACCTAGATTTATTCTCACGCATATTCCCCCCTCCAATTTTGAAGAGACTCATGTAACTTTTTCTTCTTCCAAACATCTATTTTTTTCAAACTGCAAAGTGGTATGATTGATTTCAAATTCTTCTTTTAAAACTTTGTTTAATTCATCTATACAATCATCTAAATCATACTTATTTTGGTCCAAACTTTCTTGAAGTCTTATATGGGCTTCCATATATTTGTCTTTTCCATCGGTTGTCCAAATGTGGATATGGTGAACATCTTTTACGAAATCAAATTTTTCCAACTTTGTTTTTATTTTTTCGATTTCGATATCAGTTGGAGTTCCTTGCAAGAGTATATTTATAGTATTCTTAAGTAGTGGTATACTTTCCACAAATATATACCCGCTTATCATTAGAGTAAAAATAGCATCAATGATATAAAGTTTTTGATAAATGATCAAAAATGCCCCAATAATTACAAATATAGATGAAAAGGTATCACTAAGGATATGAACAAAAGTAGCTCTGACATTTAGATTTGTTTTTGAACCAGAATGCAGTAAATATGCGGTTGCTAAATTTCCTGCTAACCCAATAAAAGCAATTGTTAGCATTATGTTACCTTGTATGATTGATGGATTTGATAATTTATTTATACCTTCAATAAGTAAATAAACAGCGATAACCATTAATATTTCTGTATTTACAAAAGCAGCAAGTGTTTCTACCCTTTTATAACCGTATGTCCTTTTTGAGTCTCGTTTCTTTTTTGATAAAACCCTTGCAATATAACTTATAAGGATTGCAGTAGTATCGTTAAGATTATGTATGGCATCGGATAATAAAGCTAAACTATTAGAAAAAATTCCACCCAATATCTCTGCTATAGTTATTCCAAAATTCAGTATAACAGAAAGAAGAAGTCTAAAATTCAGATTACTTTCTTTTTCTTCATGATTTAGATCCATAAAACCATCCTCTATTTTGTTGGCAATTCGCTTGAATCATAAACATAGATACCGTTTTCATATTTTGAATATTTCCAGTTTGGGAACGTCCATTGATTTGAAATTACTTTTGATCCAGGCTTGAGTTCTTTTTTTAACTTATTTTCTAATTCATTCATCGCAAAATCCACTTGAAAAACCGTTATAATATCGAATTTAGACAAATCTGCTTTCCAAAAGTTTTTCCAATGAATAAATGCTTTTCCTTTTAATCCGGCTCTTCTAATATTTATCCTCGAAATCAAGACTAAAAAAGGATTTATCTCAAAACCATGAGCTTGTGCACCTTTTTCAGCAAAGGCTATAACAACACGGCCATCACCCGATCCTAAATCTACCGAGATCTCGTCTCCTTTTATTTCTGCCATATCAACCATTTTTTCGACATCTCGTTTTCTACTGGGATCGAATATCGCGCCTTTTAATGAAAAAGGAATTACCCAGAAGAAAAGCAAATATAATATTAATAATGCTAAAATTGTAAAAAATATCCACATGTTTTCCCCTTTATCTCATAAACTATATAGCGAATTTACCACCTTTTGTACTTTGTTACTTCTCGCAAGAACATTTTCCTTTTTTCTCTGTCAGCTTCTTTTTCTACACCTACTGGAGGATATCCGTCTATTACTCCTAATATACCCCTTCCTTGATCACTTTCAGCTACAATTATTTGTAAAGGATTCGCTGTAGCAGCAAAAATATTAAGTACTTCTTGGACATTTAATAGTTGATTTTTGATGTTTATAGGGAAACCATTTTTAATCATTAACACAAAACAATGACCTGCTCCTATGTTTTGAGCATTATCGATAGCTACTTTAATCAGCTCATCGTCGTTCCCATCGTATCTTATAAGACGGGGACCAGAGGCCTCATTGAAAGCTAATCCAAATTTTAAAGAGGGGTTTGTTGTAACTATACTTTCATAGATATCTTCAACAGTTTTTATGAAATGTGATTGCCCTACTATTATATTCGTATCTTCAGGAATAAATAACTGTACAACATCGAGTTTTAAGTCCATCTTTCGCCTCCTGATTATTTTTTCGAAGATATTAGATTTAAAAATTTTAAAGATTAATCTCTTTTATACAATCCTACAATTTCTGTTTCTTCGATTATATGACCTTCCATAGCTTTCAATAAATCTTCTTTTTTGGTGTTTTGAGGTAAATCCAATGTTGTATCTAATGCGTAAAGTTTAAAGTGATAATGATGAACCCCATGTCCAACAGGAGGACAAGGACCCATGTATCCAGTTTGATGAGCACTGTTTTTCCCTTGATTTAATGAAAGCGGATGGGTTACTGAGTATTCTTTTGGGATCCTTTCAGGAATCTCGTCAACCAACTCAATGTTCCATGCCACCCAATGCACGAAAGTCCCCATAGGAGCGTCTGGGTCATCCATTATCAAGGCCAAAGATTTTGCTTTTTCTGGGATTCCTTCGATTAACAATGTGGGGTTAACATCCCTACCCTCGCAGGTATAAGTGCTTGGAATATAATCGTTATTTTTAAAAACTGGTGAGGAAATTTTTAAAGCCATATCAATATCCCTCCTTCTAACGATAATTTTAAGTAATTAATACCTTAATAATTCGCATTACAATTATACCATAAAAATACTATACTTCTGATGTCTTTAACCAAACCCCTACTTTTATAAGTTACTTCCCTTTTCTAGTGAATCTATTTCTAAATTTGAAATTAACGTTTTGTGAAGGAAAAATCCCCTTGTTCACTCCACGAACTTCTTCAATTGAATAAAAGGCATTTGGATTGAATTCATTAACTATATCAATAATCTTTTTTAAATCTTTTCTTCTAACCACGCTGTATATAATTTTGACAGGACCTTTCGATCCTTTCGCATCTATACTTGTTACTCCAAACCCTTCTTTATTTAAGTAATCAACTAAAGGTTGAGCTTCTTTATTAGTTATCACGCGTACTAAATTTGTTCCAATAGCTATTTTCTCTTCCAAAACGGCTCCTAGGTAATTCCCAGTAGCAAATCCCAAAGCATAAGCTATTGCATAAATAGGGTTATCCAAATTATTCATAACTTGAGAAATAGCTATAAGCCATATAATTATTTCAAAAAATCCTAATACGGATGCCCAAAACTTGATACCTTTTGAGATAAAGATGATCCTTATCGTCATCAGACTTACATCGCAAAGCCTCATAGCAAAAATTATAATGGGAAAAATTACTAGAGAAAAAAAGGTAGATTCCATAAAAGAAGAAACTTCCACTACATCTTCACCCCTTTTAATATTGATTATTTTTTGTTAACTCAAAATATCTTATCATATTTAAATGATATAATATAGAAAAATAAATAAAATTTGGAAAGGAGATATACTTTTGCGAAAAATAATTCTACTTTTTATTTCTTTGACTATCTTTAACTTGCTGTTTTCTTTGAACGTTGATTCATTCTTGAAGTCTGTAGAATTAGTAGATAGCAAAGAAAAGGTTGTTTCATTTTATTTCACTAACGACTCAGAGAGTAAAATTAATATACACATTAGTTCGCTTTTAGAGAATTCCTCTTTTGAAGTATCGTATCCAAGTGAAATTAGTTTACTTCCCTATAAAACAAAAAAAGTTGATTTTTTAGTTAAAGGTTCCAAAATTTCACAAGGTACTCATGTTCTTGCTTTTTCTGTATTGGCTGATGATAATTTACCAATAGATTCAGAGGTAGCTAAAATTAGTTTTCCAATTATTATAAAAATTGTGGATATAAATACTTCGAAAATGCAAATTTCTTTAGATATGTATTGTGATACCCCATTTTTTTCAAGCAAAGATAAACTAGGCACCTATTTCCCATTACAACTATCCAACAGTAGTAATTTGGAAGTTAATGTCTGGGGAACTTTTTCTTTGTATGAATTAAATGACGAGCAATTGATTTTTCAAAAATCCCTTTTTAAAGACCAGTCTATAAATCTCTTACCTTATACTAACAAAGAAGGTAATATTTTTATTGAAAAATATTTAGCTCCTGAAGAATACAAGATTAGAGCAGAGATATATTATGGTTATAAAGATTATTTTCAAGAAAAATACGTTTATGAAAAAGAATTTAAGATATCAGAAGATGTATACAAAGAAAGGAATGTAGTTAACGTAAATTCAGATCCAAATCAAATTTATATAAAAATACCTAAAGAAATGAGCCCTAGGGAGTATATCACGACTCCGGTAGAATTCTCTTTGGATGTAGTTAATAATGATTTTTTAGAGATCAACGTTTTTTTTGATTTTGAATTGGAAGCAGACGAACAAAGCCTTTATAATAGAAAAACAAACAATAAATATTTATCTATAACCCCTAAGGAATTATCAATACCTAAATACCAAAGAGTGGAAACAAAACTAATAGCAGATTACCGAAGATCAAATTTGGTTGAATTAAGCGGTGAATACTATACTAACTTGACTCTAATTGGAGAAAGTAACGAAGGAACAACAACGATTCTAAGTAAAATTAATATTCCAGTAACAATAGATTTTGGAGATAATGTATATAACTCAGAATCAAAAGTATCCATCGAGGAGAATAATATTTTAAACGATTTTTATAACAATATAACAATCAATTTTGAAATAGAAAATACTGGAAACTCATCTGTTAATTATGATATCTACATGAAAAAATGGAATTCTACTACAAATAATCAGGTAGGGAACACAATTATATTAAAATCCAAACAATTACTATTACCTGAACAAACAAATGAATTCACAGAGAAATTAGTTACTGAATTAGGTGTAGATAAAATTCTAATAGAGATTATTACAAGTAAAGGTACTAATCCCAATGAAATAATCAAAGTTGATAATTACTCACTAAAGATCCATAGATAAAATAAAAAGGGTGGTTCTAAAAGTTGAAAAAGGTTTTAATATTAATAATAGTTGTCTTTTCAGCCTCTTTTTACTTTTCAAATATTCATTTGAGTTTCAACGAAGCACCGCTTGAAGAAGTACTACAAAAACTTGAGGAAGTTAGTGGAAGCATTATCTTAACAAAAGCCAACACTTCAGGGAAAATTACCAAAGAAATAAATACTTTAGATTTGGAAAGTGCTTTAGATATTATCTTATATTCTACCGATTATGAATACAAAAAAGTAGGACATAATTTATACTTGGTGGGAAATTTTGATTTAATAATTCAAGGATCAGTACAAAATGCTACAGAGATTAACTTCAAAAGTTTAGAAATAACAAAAATATCAAATATTCCGATGCTTTTAAACCAAAAAGTTAGAAAAATTCCCAACTCGAATAGTATAATTTTGTTTGGCAAAGACGAATTGTCGTCTGAAATATTAGATTTTTTCAATTTTTTGGATGATAACGCAGGAAAAAACAAAGTGATCACATATTCATCTTCACACAAAATTTCAAAAAATCTCTATGATTATTTAATCTGTTTAGAAAAAAACTACGGCGACTCTCCACTTGAAAGCATGGATGCAATCGGATTCTTAGAATCAAATTTTTCGCTCCTTACGGATCTAGAAAAAGTTGAATTTTATGAGATCTTTGATATAAATAAAGCAGATGTTAATTTTAAAGAAAATATTAACAATTATTATTTGATAAAAAAAGATGAAGAATACCGTGTTTTAGTTACATCTACGTTTAATCTAGAAAACCTAACAGTCGAAGAAAAAACAAAAAATGTCTCAAATTTAAAAACCAACCTCGGAGTAAGTTATCAATTTGATTCTAACGAGATTATATCCAGTATTTCTTTGCAGTTCAACAAGTCTTACTTTAAAATCTCCTCCAACTTCAATAACAACTTTAAATTTACCTATAAAACAACCTTGAATGATCGTGTTAGAATTGGAGCTATACTGAAAAATAAAGAAGATCTGATAAATGTATCTTTTTTATTAGACGATTACGAAGATTTCAATAATTTTGGTTTATACGGTATACTTCAGGTAAACAGTCAGATAGAAGATCTAAATAGTATTTTAGTAGATATAAACGAATTAACCTACGATTTAGTGGCTGCAAAAACTTATACACTTGGTGAGAAACAAACCTCAGAATTATCTTTATATCCAGGATTTGGTCTCTCAATAAGTAAAGAAAATCAACCATCTATATACTTTAATTTCGGAGCTCAGTACGCTTTTCCTTTTCAAAAAAGCAAGGTTTTGCTTTCTTACTTATTTCATCAACACTTACACACTATAAGTTTATCATTCGAATTTTAACCGTGTTGGGCAGAAGGGTGAAACCATTATTCAACCTTCCTTAGAGGGTGGGCTGCGGGGCGAAGGGGCGCTATTAAAGTTTTTAAAGACATTATTTTCAACTTTGGGGAGGATTACAAATGTTTAGAATTTTAGTAGTAGAAGACGATAGATCCATTTCAAGGCTTTTAGAGTTGGAATTAACCCATGCAGGCTATAACGTAAAAATAGCAAAAGATGGAGGTGAAGCATTAAAACTTTATGAAAATTTTAAGCCTGATATTATATTATTGGATATAATGTTGCCCATAAGAGATGGATTTGAGGTTGCCGAGGCAATTAGAGATTACGACAATGATATTGGAATAATAATGATCACAGCCAGAGGGGAGTTAGAAAGTAAAGTTAAAGGTTTAAAAAATGCTGATGATTATGTGGTTAAACCTTTTGAAATAGAAGAAATATTGGCAAGAATAGAGGCTTTATTAAAAAGAATGGGCAAAACTAAAGAATTGATAAAAGTTGGAGACATAGAGATTTACCCTCAAAACATGGAAGTTCTTGTGAATAAAAAAAATGTTCACTTGAGTCTTACGGAATTTAACATACTCAAGCTATTGGCTCTCAATAAAAATATAGTTGTCTCAAAAGAAAAAATTTTGGAAGAGATTTGGGGATACTACGATGAAGAAAACAACAACTTAGTTGAAGTATACATCAATTATTTAAGAAAAAAATTGAAAAATTCTGCGCAAAATATAGAAACTGTGAGAGGTGTTGGCTACGTTATTAGGGAGAAAAAAAGTAAAACATAGTGCGATTTTTAGGCAAACAATTGTTTTCACAGCTATTACTATGAGTATCGTATTGGCGATTGTTGGCCTAGTGAGGATAGTTTTTGTACAATTCACACTTCAAAGTTACAACGACATGTATATAGCACAATTGAATGTAAGTGGATTGAACAGAGAAAATGCCAAAAATCCTCAAGATCCTATAGAATTACTTTACCAAATTATGCAGGATTCAAGTGTATTGAGAAGAAGTTTATTATCAAACAGGATAGTCATTTTGGATGGACAATTGATTTCAGACCCATATGGTTTGATAAAGGAAAATTTTAAAATTCCTAGGTTACCGTATCTTTATGAATCTGATGGTATGTACTACATCTTTGCAGGTGTCCCAATATTTGGTTCATCCCTTTTAATTGTCGGTGGACCATCTCTTGAACTAACAGCGCTTTTGAAAAACTTTGAAAAAGCAGTCTTTGTAATAATAACGTCTGGTTTTTTTATATCATTGTTAGTATCTTATTTTTTAGCAAAAAGTACTCTCAAACCTGTAGTCAAAATGGCAGAACAAATATCTGAAATAGATGCCAATACCATAGATAAGAGGATATCCGAACAGAAATCTCAAGAATTTGATATCTTTGCAAAAAAATTAAATTCAATGTTAGACAGAATCGAAAATGCTTTTGAGATACAAAATCAATTCGTTTCCGACGTTTCGCATGAGTTGAGAACACCTTTAACTTCTATAAATGGTTACATTAAAATGCTAAAAAGATGGGGGAAAAACGATCCCAAAATTATGGAAGAATCGCTGAACAGTATAGAAGCATCAAACGAATATTTAAGGGATCTAGTTGAAAAACTTTTGCTTCTAACTAAGAACGATTATCAAATCAAAAAAGAAAGTATAGATGTTAAAAATGTAATAGAAGAAACTTTGAATCTTTTTAAATTAGAATTGAATGAATTCAAAATAGATATACAAGGAGAAAATTTCACAGTAAACAGCTCTAATGAATATCTCTCTTTAATCCTCAAAATTTTCATTGAAAATGCAATAAAATACTCATCAAATCAAAAAGAAATAACAATAAAATTAGACCCTGATCAAAAGAGTATAAGTATACAAGACCATGGTATTGGTATTGAACAAACAAAATTAAAAAACATCTTTGAAAGGTTTTACAAAGTGGACTCTTCTCGAAGCGATAAAGGCCATGGATTAGGATTATCAATAGCAAAAAAACTAGCTGATGCGTTAGATATTGAATTAAAAGCATATTCTGAATTAGACAAAGGTAGTACTTTTACGCTGATCTTTTTGAAGTAACTGTAAGGAGGAATAAAACGTGATTTATTTTGACAACAATGCAACCACTCCTGTTGAGAGCGAGGTTGCTGATTTGATTTTGAAATATATGACAAAATACTATGCAAATCCTAACTCTATTCATCAATTTGGAGTAAATATTGAAAACGATTTAGAAGAAGCAAGAGAACAAATTTCCGATGTGTTTAAAGTTTTACCTACGGAGATCTTTTTCACCTCTTGTGCTACTGAATCAATAAATTGGGTTCTAAAAGGAGTTGCAGAAGCTAACAAAAATAGAGGCAAACATATTATAACCTCGACCATAGAACATTCTGCCGTTATTAACACACTCAAACAACTAGAAAGGAAAGATTTTGAAGTATCCTATATAAATGTGAATGATAAGGGAGTAATAGATTTAAATGAATTGTCAAAAAACATAAGGCAGGATACCATACTGGTTAGCTTAATGGCTGCGAATAACGAAGTTGGTACCTTGGAACCTATTGAAGATGCATACAAAATCATAAAAGAAAAAAATGAAGAAACATACTTCCATATTGATGCTGTACAAGCTATCGGTAAGATACCCTTTGATTTGTACAAATACAAATGTGATTTCGCTTCCTTTTCTGCCCATAA
The DNA here is from genome assembly GCF_054051725.1 of Petrotoga sp. DB-2. NCBI lineage: Bacteria > Thermotogati > Thermotogota > Thermotogae > Petrotogales > Petrotogaceae > Petrotoga > Petrotoga sp. DB-2. The sequence continues at coordinate 186,659 of NZ_JBSVZD010000001.1, forward strand.
ATTTCATGGCCCAAAAGGCGTAGGTATTTTTTACAAACGTAGAGGAACAAGAATATTTCCCTTCATAACAGGTGGTTCCCAAGAAAATGGGATGCGAGCAGGGACACAAAATGTACCAGGAATCATTGGCACGGCTTTAGCTTTGAAAAAATCGACCGAAAATCTTGATAAGATGAATTCAAATATAAAAAATGTTAGGGATCATCTAGCCAACGAATTACTAAACATGGGAGCAAAAATAGTCACTCCCTTAAAAAATTCTGTTCCAAATACATTAGCTTTTTTCTTTCCTAATGTAAGAGGAGATATTATTGTAAACGCCCTCTCAGAAGAAGAAATTTATGTATCAACCACTTCAGCTTGTTCAAGTAAGATTAAATCTTTTAGTAGAGTTATGGAAAGTATGGGATACAAAAATGACGAGGCAAGTGGTATGATCCGAATTAGCTTATCTCACTTGAATAATGACGATGAGGCCGAATTATTCTTGATTAAGTTAAAAAATGTCTTGAATTTTTTGAATTATTAATTTTTTAATGTATAATAAACATAAAGGGGGCGAAATTATGAGAAGCATGACCGGTTATGGGAGAATAACAAAAAATATTGGTGATTATAGTTATAATATAGAAATAAAATCTCTCAACTCCAAAAATCTAAACATCAATACTTCAATCTCACCTTTATTTTCTCCGTTAGAATTACATATTCAAAATTTGGTAAAAAAGTACTTCAAAAGGGGAACCTTGAGAATTTCAATAGATATAAAATTATTGAAGACAGACAACATAATCGATGTTGACTTAGGGTTAGCTAAGGCTTATTACAATGCCCTCAACAATTTGATCAACGAATTACATTTAGCAGATGACGTTAATTTAGAAGATTTGTTAAAATTCAAAGATATAGTCAAAATTTCCATTGATGAAAAAACTATCGATGACATTTGGGAAGGCATGAAAGAAGTTTTAAAAGAAGTAATCGAAACAGTATTGAGGTACCAAAAGGAAGAAGGAAAAGATCTAAAAGACTTTCTTACTGGTTATTTGAATGAACTTGAAGATATTGTTATTAAAATAGAAGAAAACGCTCATCAAATGAAAGAAAAATACAGAGAGCAGTTAAAACACAACGTTAATACTTTGATCAGTAATATAGATAATATCGATGAAAATAGGTTAGAAATGGAAATAGTATTATTAGCAGAAAGAGCAGACATCAGCGAAGAATTAGACAGGCTAAAAAGCCACATTAAAAGATTTAACAATTTCTTGGAAAATGAAAATAATAAAGACAGTATTGGGCAAGAACTAGATTTTATCTGTCAAGAAATGCATAGGGAATTTAACACGATCGCCTCCAAGTCAAAAATTTTAGATATAACTAACCTTTCCTTGGAAGGGAGAACTCTAGTTAATAAAATTCGAGAGCAAGTTCAAAATCTTCATTAAATTATTTATTGAATTATGGTAAATGATCAAAAATATCGTAAAGGAGTACGGATAGATTGTATATTAAAGATATTTGATGGAAGGATGGATCTAAGCTAAATATTTTTGCTGGTGGAGGTGCTCTTCATGTATGGATTGATCAACATAGGTTTTGGAAATATCGTTGTTGGTGATAGGGTTATAGCCATTGTTTCCCCTACTTCTCAACCCTTAAAAAGGTTAAAAGAAATCGCAGAGCAACAAGGAAAGCTATTAGAGGTAAACCACGGAAGAAAAACTAGAGCATTTATAATAACCGACTCTGGCCATGTTATAGCCAGCGCAATCCAACCAGAAACAATTACCAATAGATTTTTGCAGAACTATTATGACATTGAAAAAGTTTTAGACAAAATACGCAAGGAAGTATTATAACATGCAGGGATTGTTTTACATCGTTAGTGGACCATCAGGTGCAGGAAAATCTACATTGATAAAAAGTGCTTTAGACAAAATTATTGGTTTTTCTTTTTCTGTTTCCTATACCACAAGAGAAAAAAGACCTGGAGAAATTGACGGAAGAGATTATTTTTTTATCGATAAAAGTACCTTTTTTAAAATGAAAGAAGATGGAGAATTTCTCGAGTGGGCTGAGGTTCATGGAAATTATTATGCCACATCCAAAAAATTCATTGAGGAAAAGTTAAAAGAAAGTCGAGGCCTTGTTTTAGATGTCGATGTTCAAGGAGCTCTAAACATTAAAAAAATTTATAAGAACGCCATATACATTTTCATTTTACCCCCTTCAAATGAGGATCTGGAAAAAAGACTAAGAAAAAGAGGTACCGAATCACAAGATTCTTTGGAAATAAGGCTGAAAGATGCAGAATGGGAGATTTCTCATATGAAAGATTTCGATTACATAATCGTAAACCAGGAAATAAAAGAATCAACAAATCAACTGATATCTGTCCTTGTTGCAGAACAACTTAAAAGAGAAAGGTTTGATGAACGTGCTCCGTTTTTTTTTAAAAAACAACTATGAATTTTAAATTAAGAGGTGAAATCAAATGAATTTAGGAATAAATTACGATAGATTATTAAATAGAGCGAAGTATAAATATGTAATTCCTATTATTGCAGCTAAAAGGGCTGAAACTCTAAAAAACTTAGATGAACTGAAAGGGATTACTGAAAAAAAAGACTACGTAAGTATTGCCTTAAAAGAATTAGAAGAAGGTAAGATACAAGTTAAAAATTCAGCTTTATTAGATAGTTTAAGTAAATAGTCGACTACCCTCAAGGGTGATAGCTTGTAGGAAACTACGAATAAAAAGATAGTCGTGAACGGGGTAAAACTATTATCTCCTCTTCCTTAGACGGGTGGGGAGCAGGGCGAAGGGGCGCTAAATCAATTTTTAGAACTTTTTAAAACATTCATTTCGGGAGGGTAAAATGTTAGACTTAAAATATATCAGAGAGAATCCACAAGAAATAAAAGAAACTTTAACAAAAAGAAACAACGAAACTTCTATCATTGATGAAATCATCTCTCTCGATGAAGAGAGAAGGAAATTGTTGAAACAAACCGAAACTCTTAGAGCCCAAAGAAATCAAAATTCAAAATTAGTTGCTAAATTGAAAGCCCAAAAGAAAAATGATGAAGTCGATGAAATAATTAGAAAAGGAAAGGAAATATCAGATCAAATAAAAAATCTAGAATCAGACTTGAAAAACATTGAAGACAATTTAAATTACAAATTATTATGTGTGCCTAATATCCCTGACAGCACTGTACCCATTGGAAAGGATGAAAACGAAAATCTTGAATTAAGAAAATGGGGAAAACCACGAGAATTTGACTTTGAACCAAAAGCTCATTGGGATTTAGGCACTGAATTAGACCTCTTAGATTTTGATAGGGCAGCTAAACTAAGCGGATCTCGATTCACCATTTTAAAAGGAGACATAGCGCGTTTAGAGTTAGCCTTAATCAACTTCATGATCGACTTACATACAAAAGAACACGGTTACACCTTTATACTACCTCCTCATCTAGTTACAAAAGAAAGTATAACTTCATCAGGACAACTACCGAAATTCGAAGATGACCTATATAAAACTTCTTTGGATCAAATGTACCTTATTTCTACAGCGGAAGTTTCTCTGGCAGCTTTACACAGAAACGAAACCTTAGAATTAAATTCACTCCCTTTAAAATATGTTGCTTATACACCCTGTTACAGAAGAGAAGCCGGTAGTTATGGAAAAGACGTAAGAGGAATGATCAGACAACACCAATTCAATAAAGTAGAATTATTTTGGTATACTACTCCCGAAGAATCCTCCCAAGCATTAGAAGAATTAACAAGTCATGCAGAAAAGGTGCTACAACAATTGAATTTACCATATAGAGTGGTTGCTCTATGTACCGGAGATTTAGGTTTTGCAGCTTCCAAAACGTATGACTTGGAGGTGTGGTTGCCTAGTTACAATGATTATAAAGAAATATCATCATGTTCAAATACAAAAGATTTTCAAGGAAGAAGAGGCAACATAAGGTACAGAGACAAAGAAAACAAGTTAAATTTTGTTCACACACTAAATGGTTCAGGATTAGCAGTGGGAAGAACTTTAGTAGCTATAATGGAAAATTATCAAACAGCTAATGGGAAGATAAAAATTCCTGAAAAACTCATACCTTACATGGGGAAAGAGTTCATAGGTTGATTATAAATGCCAAATACGTTTTACGGCAAAAAAATAAATGAAGAAATTATTTTAAACAAAGAAGAAACCGCACACATAAAAATAACAAAAAAAGTCGAAGGGGAAATAATAAAAGTAATAACGGGAGATGGCTTTATATATACTGCAACAATAGTAAAAATAGGTAAAAAAGAAACGATCCTTGAAATTATAGACAAAGAAAAACCACAAGAAAATTACAAACCATATGTATCAGTATATTTGGGTATGAGTAAATGGGATAGAATGCATTTGCTATTAGAAAAAATGGTTGAATTAAGGGCGAATACTTTTTATCTTTACCGAGGGGAAAAATCAGATATAAATTATAAAAATTTGAACAAGTTTCAAAGGTCCATAATAGGAACTTCTAAACAAACTGTTTTTGCCCATATTCCCCAAATTAATTTTGTAAAATTCAAGGAAATTCCTAAGAAAGACACTCTAGTACTGGACTTAGATGGAAAAAATGATAATTTAAGAAAAGTCTTAAAAGAATTAAAAGGTAGCCAAAAAATAAACTTAGTTGTTGGTCCAGAGTATGGATTTTCAAAAAGAGAAAAAGAATTTTTTGCTACAAACGAATTCAAAACTGTTAATTTGGGTAAAAGTATCTTTCGTTTTGAAACTTCTGTTATATATGCAATGAGTATCATTAACTATGAATACAACAGATTATTTATTTAAGGGGGGTAGTTAAAATGCCAGAATGGCTTCAAACAACGATCAATTATTTAATAAGAATTGGAATTAGTCTCGCAATCCTCTTTATCGCTAGGTATTTGGCTAAACTTATGTATAAAATCATAATAACCACAGCAGAAAAAAGCGGTAGAGTAACGCTTCAATACAGGAAATCTTTAATGACAATATTGAACATAGCTATGTATACCTTAGGTGGTTTTATCATTATTTCTGTTATTTTTACCAACCTTAGCGCTTTTTTGGCTGGGTTAGGTATAAGTGGTATAATAGTCGCCTTTGCTGTACAAGAACCTCTTGGTAACTTAATCTGTGGATTTTTAATAATGTTGAACCATTTAGTAGTAGATGGTGAAGCTGTGGAAATAAATGGAATATCTGGATCAGTAGAAGAGATAAACGTTAACCACGTGGTCATAAGAACATGGGATGGGAGAAGAGTTCATCTTCCTAGTAGAGAAGTATGGTCAAGCAAGATCATTCATTATTGGCCTACCACCATAAGAAGAAACGAGGTAAAAGTTGGAGTATCTTATTCATCCGATCTGAACAAGGTAATAAACATAATAGATGAAGCAGTACGATCAGCTGAATTAGTGCATATAGATGATGACCATCAACCAATGATTCTTTTCGATGGATACGCCGATTCTTCTATAAACTTTATTGTACGGTTTTGGGCAAAACAAGAAAATTTCCTTGCTTCGTCGATGGATGTAGCAAAGTCGATTAAACAAAAATTCGAAGAAAATAAAGTCGAGATACCTTTCAACCAATTAGACCTTCACATAAAAGAAGTTCCCACTGAAATAACCCAAAACAAAGAAAAAATTTAAATTATACAAATTTTTAAAGAGGCGGTGAAAACCGCCTTTCTTAATTTTGCAGCCTTGTGTGGGGTGGGGAGCGGGGCGAAGGGGCGCTAAAATACTTTTTGCTGATCTGTGCAAAAGATGAGCTTAATGGTTATATTTCACTGTTTTTTAGGTTCTTAGGGGTTTCACCCCGAAGCGTTTAGGAACATCTCATCATTATAAAGAAAAATATTAGTGTAAAGGAGGAAATTTTCCATGCAAAATAAACAAAAGGAAAAACCAAAAAAAAGATCGGGAAAAAGATTCTTAAGGATTATACTAATTTCCTTGATTGTGGCTATTTTCCTGCTTGGAGTTGGCTACATCTACTTTGAATATAATAGGCTTTCGTACCTCAATTTGAATCTTCAAAATAGTTGGAGAAGTTATATGGCATATTTAATCGATTTTATACCGGGATTAAGAAATTTATCCAAGTATGAATATTTAGAAATTTCTGATCCTTTCTATTTGCAAAAGGAATTGCTAGATACCAAACTCAAAGCTATACTAGACGAAAGAGAAAAATTAATTGCCGAACAAAATGAATTACAAAAACTTTTAGACCAAATTTCACAAGAAAGTACAAAGTTAATGGCTCAAAGAGAAGAATTAGAAAAGTTAAATCAAGAATATCAACAAAAAATTGATCAATACAACGATTACAACACAAGAATAAATACCTTAGCCAATTGGCTCGCTAGATCAACCCCTCAACAAATTGCCAATGCTTTAAGTAGAGAAGAAGTAAGTGTGGAATTACTAGTTGATGCACTTGCAACCCTTGAATCAAAATCAGCCGCTGAAATACTGCAAGCCCTTGCGCTTGTTAACCCACAAAAAGCTGCTGAAGTAATTGCCAAAACGGGAGAAAAAAGGAGCGAATAATTTTGAATATTGCCTTAACTGATCTTATAACAAATTTACCTAAATCAAAAAACATTAATCATTTTACTGCGAATGCCTCTAATGCTAAAATAGAATCCTTCGATCAAAAACTTCAAGATATTTTTAGCAACATAGAAGAAGAAAGTCTTGGTTTTAAAAACTCTCCTATGCCTGAAAAAGAAGTGATAAATAATGATAAAAACAACGATTCTATCAAACTTTTAATTAAAACCGACGAAAAAACAAATAATAAGTCATCGATCACACTGAATACGATTGATTCGAAAGATTTAATAATTTCAAACACTAAAAAAAACAAAAAGATTCAATTGAACGTCGATCAATTACTCTTACTCATAGAAACTTTTACTAAAAACACTAAAGACATCAATGAAAAGGAATTATTAATTCAAGCTCAAAAAATATTATCCTCCTCTAAAACGGAGTTTACAGATGATGACATAGAGGTATTACAAAAAGCTTTTAGCATTATTATAAAAGAAAGAAAGGGTAGTAATAGTGAAATACCTCTAGAAGGTTTAATCAAGTATTCTAATTCCATAGAAGAAAGTCCCAATATTATGTTACAAAACAGCCTCCATTCAAAAGGTTCACAAGAAGCCAATCAGATTGTCAACTCTGATATCCAAAAATTATTATCTAGAATAGAAGAAAGCTTAAAAAGAACAAAAAACAAAAATGAAATTAATACACTAGAGCAAGCTCAAAAAATATTATCCTCCTCTAAAACACAACTTACAGAAGAAGACAAAGAGGTACTACAAAAAGCATTTAACATTATCATGAAAGAAAATAAGGCTAGTAATAGTGAAATAACTGAGGAAAGTCCCTCCACTATGTCACAAAACAACCTCCATTCAAAAGGTTCAAAAGAAACCAATCAGATTGTTGATCCTGATATTCAAAAATTATTATCTACAATGGAAGAAAGCTCAAAAAACGTAGAAAACAAAAATGAAACCAATACATTAGAGCAAGCTCAAAAAATACTCTCATCTTTTAAAACAGAATTTACACCTGACGAATTAAATATAATTAAAACTGCTATGGATATAATTAACACCAATAATTCAAAGACGGGAAACTCTTTATCAAGCATAATTGAAGAAACAAATCTCATAAACAATTCCTTGATTAAGGGAAACACCAATGAAATAAAGAATAATAAAAATGAGAATAATGATTCTATAAAATCAAAACAATTTGATTCAAAAGTGGATCTTTTAAATACAAAAAACAACTTCGGTAAGAATGTATATTTAGACCCTTATGAAACCAGAGAAAGCAATACAAATAAAGATAAAAAATCAGAATTACAAAAAGATAATACAGTAAAACTTACACCATCCAGTAATTTAGGAGACGTCAGCAAGAATTTAGATATCGAACAATTAAAAACCAATCCAAGCACTAATGAAATAGATTTAAAATCCCTACAAATCAACAAAAATAATATACGAGACGGTATCCCTACAACTAATCTAAAAGATTTAAACGCTCAAATAAAGGAAGTAATTATTTCTAAAAACACTCAAACTTTTCTAAACGAAAGTTTCTCAGTCAAAATATCTCCTCCAGACTTAGGAAAAGTTGATATTCAAATCTTAAAAAACGGGCAAGCTGTAACTGTTAATATATCAACGGAAACAGAAAATGCAAAAAATATTATATCAAAAACATTACAGTCTTTAGTTGGAAATTTAAGGGATGAAGGATACCAACCCATCAATATAAAAGTGAATGTCACACAAGAAGAACATTATTTAGCCGATCAAAATCAACAACAGCAACAAGAGCAAGAGCAGAAAAAATACAATGAAGATAACCAGAATGACGATCAGCCAGAAGAAGGCACCTACTACACCTTTGATGATTATTTAAGGAGTGATTTGAATGCTTAACTCAGTATCGATGGATTCTATATATCAAAGTACATATGATGCAAAAAAGGACAGAGAAATCAAAAAAGAATTAGACAAAGAAGCTTTTTTAGAACTGCTGGTTACAGAATTACAAAACCAGGATCCGACTCAACCGATGGAGAACAAAGATCTTGTAGCTCAGCTTTCTCAACTATCTTCCACTGAACAAATAACCAATATGAGCCAGGCAATTCAAGAAATGGTTAACTCCCAAATGTCGCTCAATAAATTGCAAGCTGCAAGCTTGATAGGAAAAACCGTTGTGGTGAATGACAACACGATTGTCTTGCAAAGTGGGGTAGCAGAAGGATTAAACTATGGATTAGACAACAGCTCCCAAGTATATTTAGAGATTTATGATTCAAAGGGACAAGTAGTTTACACAGAAGATTTGGGTGTGCAGGAAGCAGGGTTACACTCATATGTTTGGAGCGGAAGAAACAGCGATGGAATTATGATGCCTGATGGAGAATATCTCTATGGAATTTACACAGTAGAAAATGGTCAAATTGTAGCAAATACTGGTGTGAAAAGTGGGGTTGTTGAAGCGGTGAAGTTCTTAGGCAACGAACTGTACCTACTTATCAACGGTGAAATGTATCCTTATTCGGTAGTAAACGAGATAAGTGCCTAAATTTTGATAAGCAATAAGACTAGATAGGAGGAGTATAACATGCTCAGATCAATGTACTCTGGAATCACAGGTTTAAGGAATTTTCAGGATCAACTCGACATAGTTGCAAACAATATCGCCAACGTTAACACCGTAGGTTACAAAGGCTCTAGAGCAACATTTCAAACGACTCTTTTTCAAACATTAAGTGCAGGAAACGCACCTCAAAACCAACTAGGTGGCACAAACCCTATGCAAATTGGGTTAGGTTCTCAATTAGCTTCTATAGACAAATTAATGACACAAGGTTCTCCTATGTCTACAGGTAAAGCTACAGATCTTATGATCCAAGGAGAAGGTTTTTTTATACTTTCAGATGGAATAGGTCAATACTACACACGAGCTGGTAATTTCACTAGAGATTACAACGGATTCTTTGTAGATCCTGCATCTGGAATGAAATTACAAGGTTGGACAGCAAAAATCAATCAAGAAGGAAATAGAGTCATTGACACCAACGATCCTATAGGAGATATTCAAGTATCTAGTGGACAAGTAATGGCGGCAAAGCAAACCTCCTTTGTAAGACTTGCACATAACTTAAACGCCGGTGCAGGTATTCAGGACACAACAATTGTGGTCAAGAGTACAACAGGTGAAAATATACCTGTAAAATTTTCTTTCAAAAGGGATATGAGCGAAGAAAACAAGGATAAAAATGTTTACAATTGGACTGCAAGTGTAGTTGGTTCGGATTATAATTTTGCACTTTATGATAGTTCTAGCGACCCTATTAACCAACTTAACGGAAAAGTAGAGCTTGACGGCACAGGAAATGTAATTAGTTGGGTTAATTACGATATCAACGGAGATCCTTTAGCAGAAAATAAGATTTCTATATACGACATAAACGGTGAAATAGTGGATCAATATGGTGATTCTCTTACTGTAGCTACATCAGGACCCGATGCTACTCTCACAGGAAGCATTAGAGTTACAGATATCAAAACGGGAAAAGTGGTTTATTATGATCCGAAAGATATTACAATTGATTTTGATGGTTCCGGAGGTCTAACAATAAATTTAACTATTAATGGCTCACCAGTGGATTTTTCTGGAACTGCGGATACAGTTGGTGAATTCAACAAATTACTATCAGCTGGAATTACTTCTGGAGATTATACACTCACGGGTTTGCGTTTAGTTGGAGATTCTGATGCATATACTATCAATAATCAGACTCTTGCTGACTTAAAATCCGTTAGAGAGATGATTCAACCACCTTCAGGAGGAAAGATTAGATTCACCGATCTCAACAACCCCACCAACTTTTCAGAAGCCAACTATATCAGTCCATCTGTAACCACATCGACAGTAGTATTCGATTCTCTAGGTAACCCTTACAATGTCTATTTAAAATTTACAAAAATAGATGCTAACACTTGGTATTGGAAGGCAGAGTTAGAAGATGGCACCCCTTTGTATAAAAGTACCGCTGATGGTCAATTACTCGATGATTCCGCCGAAGGAGTAATAGCCTTCGACGCAAACGGCAACATAGCCGCAACTCAATGGAAAATCAACGATGACGGTACCATAGATCAAACTATCGGAGATGGTGACGATGGAGCAACGGGTTTCTGGTTCGACCCAGCTGAGCTGGGAGCTGCTTTAGATCCAAGCGTGGACCCTCAATCAGCAGCTGGTGCAGGCCCTGTTAACGTTTCGATTAATTTTCAAGAACTTTCTCAATTTTTTGCAGAAAATTCCATAGCGGTTACCGAACAAGATGGAAACGCTCAAGGAACCTTAAAATCTTTTGCTATAAACACCAATGGACAGATTATAGGATCTTTCACAAACGGTTTAACCGCCCCCTTGGGGCAAGTAGCTTTAGCCACTTTTAACAATCCTGAAGGTTTATCAGCTACGGGTAACTCTATGTACGCTTTGAGCTCAAACAGTGGACTTCCACAAATAGGTGTCTCTGGTGTTGGAGGAAGGGGAAGTATTAATCCAGGGGCTTTAGAAATGTCGAATGTGGATTTAGCGGAAGAATTCACCAACATGATCATAGCTCAAAGAGGATTCCAAGCAAATTCAAGAAGTATAACTACCGCAGATGCGATCCTTAACGAACTTGTAAACATCAAGAGATAATTATGCTCTTTATGGGGGTGGGCTGCGGGGTAAAGGGGCGCTAAAACGGGTTTTAGAGTTTCTAAAGTGAACAATCTTTGGAGGTTAAGATGATTAAACTCACAAAATTGAACGATGAAGAATTTTATATAAACCCTTATCAAATTGAAAAGATAGAGTGTCATCCTGATACGACCATAACGATGATGAACGGTCATGTTTACGTCGTTAAAGAAAGTATTGAAGAAGTTAAGAAAAAAGTGGTAGAATTAAATAAGGAAATTTTTGGCAAATAAAGTATGTATTATTTTTGAGCAAACTTTTTATAATTGGAATAGTGCAAAACAAGAGGTGGGATAGTTGTGGATATATCGACAATAATCGGTTTATCTTTAGCGATAGTTGCACTAGTAGTAGGTGCAGGGAGTGAATTTACAACTTTACTAGATATACCTTCTTTTTTTATAACCGTTTTGGGATCTATTGGTGCAACATTCATCGCCCATCCAAGTTCAAGGTCTTTTAAAATGTTTAACATTATCATTGAAGCCCTCAAAAATCCTAAGATAGACAACCTTGAAACATTGAGGACCTTATACTCGTTTTCTGAAAAAGCAAGACGGGATGGTATGATATCTTTAGAAGAAGATTTACCCAGTGTTCAAAGTGAATTTTTAAGAGATGGTTTGAGAGCCGCCGTTGATGGTACGGATCCAGAAGAGATAAAAAAGATATTAGAAGTGAAAATGGACATGTACCAAGAAACTGAAGAAGATAAGATCTCAGTTTTGGACACTTGGGGAGCTATGGCTCCAGCCTTTGGTATGATAGGAACTTTGATAGGATTGGTTTTGTTGTTAGATACTCTTAGTGATCCAACAACTATTGGACCGAGAATGTCTCTCGCCCTTATTACAACGTTATACGGTGCTCTTATTGCAAACACCATCGCTCTCCCACCTGCTGAAAAATTAAAAAAAAGGGTGGATAAAAATATCAACCAAATGCGAATGATGTTAGAAGGTATATTGTCGATAGTACAAGGTGAAAATCCACATTTGATGGAAGAAAAACTAAAGGCATTTCTCAGTGAAGAAGAAAGACGTGCCTATGAGGCAGAAAAAGGTGAAGCTGTTTTGTAATTTAGAGGTGATATTTTATGCCTAGAAAGAAAAGAGAGAAAAAAGGTGAAGCCCCATGGATGCAAACTTTCAGCGATATGACTACACTGTTGTTAACAATGTTTATCGCATTGTTTTCTATGGCAACTATATCACCTGGAAAATTTCAACAGGCGGTTGTTAGTTTACAAAGTGTATTCGAAGGTCAACCTGTTGGGGTACTAGTTGGAGGCAGAAGTATTTCCGAAGAACCTTTGATTACTTCTAATCCTGGAATTAGGCAAGAATTATTAAAAATTATAGAAGATGAAAGGTATAAAGGGAAAATTACTATTGAGGAAACGGATAAAGGGACGATAATATCTATGAAAGATATTGCCTTTTTTAGAACAGGGAGCGCTGAATTAACCGCCGAAGCGAAAGAGCTGTTGTATAGGATAGGTACGATAATATTAGAACACACATCTAATGCGATTGAAGTTTATGGTTTTACGGATGACAGGCCAATTTTACCTTCGAGTTTATATCCTTCTAATTGGCATTTGAGTGCAGCTAGAGCGGCAAGTGTAGTTAGTTTTTTTACCACAGAATTGAAAAATAGAAGGCTAGTAGAAAAGATGGCTGAGATTAATTCTGGACAATTTGATATAGATTATTTTTACAATTCAGATAGATTCTTCCCAATTGGTTTGGGAGATAGTGAAATAACGAAAGAAATTAACCTATTAAGGTCGGAAATTGATTCACGAAAATCCTTTGCTTTAGATCAATTCACAAAAGGAGAAATAAATTCTGCACAGTTACAGCAAATTGAAAAAGAATTAGAAAACGAATATAATACAAGATTGAATGAATTAAGGCAAAAATATAGAAGAATAGATATTCTTATACTAAGACAAAGAGTAAGATAAATGCAAGAGAGTGGAGGCGAAAGATTTTGGAGAATGAAAATATAACTTCAGAAGAGGGAAAAACTAAAAAATCAAAGCCATCTTTTTTAATGACTTTAATAATAGTCATAGTTGTCGCTTTAATAATATCAGGAATCACGTCTTTTTTTATAGTGAGGATCCTGACGTCAAATGTTGCTTCAAGTTCTGATCAATCTTCACAAGTGTCCGCCACAACTCCTGCTAGAGTGATATTAATTATGGAAGGTTCTAGATATACTATGATGTTAAAAGGAGGATACGACATTGCTGTTGTAGATTCTTTACAGTTAGATGTTGGAAGTAATCAGGCGAGAGATTTAATAACTTCCAACCGCTTAGAGGTGTTAGAGGCTATACGAATGATATTTATGAACAAAACAAGAGGTGAGCTTTCAACACCACAAGGCATAGAGTTAACTAAGAAACAAATAAAAGACACGATAAATGAAATGCTAGGATTTACAGGTGAAAGGGAAAGTTTGGGAGTTATAAAGGTGACAATGATTATAATGACCATAACAACTAGTCAATAATGGTTCGCTAAGTGAAAACATTAAGGGGCAAGCCCCTTAAGATCCCCAAGTTCAAAGTCGAAAATCAACTTAAAAACATGGTTTGCATACTACAGCAAACAAGGGGCAAGCCCCTTAAGATCCCCAAGTTCAAAGTCGAAAATCAACTTAAAAACATGGTTTGCATACTACAGCAAA